>NZ_JAGGHR010000003.1:0-126584 GCF_024104075.1 Gilliamella sp.
ATATTTGTTCCTTTTTTAGTTGTGATAAGTTTACCTTACCCCTTAAAAAAGTTGTATGATTTAGTGTAGCCGATCCATTTTGACTTATATTTTCTAATGATTGCTTGAGAAGTGAATTTAATAAAGCATCTTCAATTTTTTCAATAAAAAAAGGTGCTGGCTCACTTAATATTGTATTAGTTCGATTACATACATCTATTAATATTTCACGATAGCATACCCCTTTACCTTGCCTTAATAAATTCATTCCTGAATTTGCACCAAATGTTTGAAGCTCTGCAGCTATAGATTTCCAATATAATTGATGGTTAGGATAATGTCGTTTATAACTTGCATCGCTTGTTAATGTTTCGGTAAACCGAAGGGTATTATCCTTAGGATCAACAGTCAATATAGAAACCAATAATTCTAAATCTTCATTAGTACATTGTTTTAAAAAAACTAGGTCTGAATCATCTCTATAAATAGCCATTTATACTCCTCTTATTAATTATTAATTATGATTACAACACTATAGCAATCAGAATTTCCTTCATAAGGAATTTAAGGTGTTTTCGTTCTAATTTTTTATTACTGGTTCATTTGTTATTTTGAATTCAAAATTTTGCATGCAATAGTGTTTATCTCGATAAACTCAACCCAACTATATTTATTTTTATAATTGAGCTGGTATTGTTTATCTACACGGCAAATATCTGGCCTTGTTTCATAAATGGTACATAATTTTGTTTGATGGTCATAATAACGACATACCCCATTACCACTATCAAGAAATTGCGTTTCTTGTGAACGATTAACACTGCAACAGCAAGCTCCACATTGATAACAAGGAAACGGGGGGGAATTACTCATAATGATTTTACCCATGAATGCACTGATTCTAAATTGCCAGCTTCAAATGGTAATTTAATTCCTCGGCGAGTTACTTCTTCTTTTAACAGAAAGCTGCGTTCTAGTTCATTATTGGTCATAGTAAGATGCAATGTAAACGACGCTAATTGTTGTGTATCCATATTGAACTCTAGCCTTGCTAACTCTTTTAAGTAATTATCTAACTCAGTATTTACAGCTTTAAAAAAATCGAGAGTTCTTTCGTATTTATCTTTAAATTTATCTAAAAAAGCCCAAATTTTTTGAGGAAGAGTCCCTTTATCTAGATAGTGATTAAATGCTAATGTTAAAATACCAGTCGCTAGTGCACTACAAAATGCAGATAACTCAGTGCCAAATGGAAAAGCAAATAATTGTGAACATATGCTATAAATAGCAGTACCACAAACAACGGAAATTCCAGCACTAATAATTTTACTTACTTCTTTGACTAATTGACCTAAAGGCAATGAATCAGGGTTGCAAAAGATTAATTTTATAGCTGCCGTAATATGCCCCCACATTTCACGGATCATTTTTCCAAGCATTTTTTGCGTAGTGAAAAATATATTGGTAACAGTAGTGGTTACACTCGATAACGCACCACTAGCAGCGCCATCTTTGAAAGAATTAAAAAAATCTTTAAATTTTAATTTTATTCGTTCCCATATAGCATTAAATACATCGCTAATATCATTTAAAAAATTTTTTATAGAAAAATTATATTTATTATTTGCATAAATAGAAGGAAATTGATCGCGTAGTTCAAACCATGCCTCAGCAAGAATAAGCCCTAGCATCTGTCTTGTTCCCATTTTAAAACCAGAAAGAGCTGATTGATAAGCGACATCTTTAGCAAACTTACTGCTAGTATAATAGGCTATATTGACAGTTCTCTCGTATTTAGCCCGTGCTTTTTTGTCTATTTCAAGCATTTTATTAAAGTTTGCTTTTTCTTTATTTTCTAACTTTTCTAATGATTTTTTTTCTTGATCTGTTAACGATTTTTTCTGTTTTAGTATAGCTATTTCTTGACGGGTTTGAGTAAGTTCATTTTGAAGTTTGCTTACAAAGTCAGACATTGAACTTGCTTTCTTAGACTTATTTAATGTTTCATTAGTGAAATATAAATTGCTACTGTCATTAGCAAGGTCAGTTCCTGATAATTCAGCTAATATTCTACCTTGATCGTGATGTATTTCATTTGCAGCAATAACATGATCTAAATTTTTTTTATCATGTTGAGCAAATATTTCCCCTGTGTAAGCATCTTTTAAGGTATTTGCTTGATGAGCGATTTTTCCTTGTCGATTTGTCTCAATATAATTGGCATGAGAATGATACTCATGTGAATCATATTTTGAGTTTTGTTCATTTATTATTCTTTCTCTATCGGTTGCGTAAATGTTTTGTCGTGCATTATGAACAGTATCAACATCTCCACCTACATTATCTTTAAATAATAAAAAATCTAATCCAAATGAAGTTACCAAAGATTTGACAACGGTATTATGTAACTCTTCGCCCCAATCCATTTCCTGTTTCATCATTATTTTTAGTCCTCGTTAATATAATCAATAAAACAAAAGCCAAGTATTCTTGGCTTTTATCATTACATTTCCTGAGTAAAATCTTTATATTCTTTTTCTTTGTTAATTAATACATTATCTAATTCTTCTTGATTAAGAATATTGAATCCATCACTATCTTTTTCGACTTCAACAATACTATCTTCGGATACTGTTTTAATTTTAAAAAGTGGGGTTGTAATAATATCGGTCATAATAGCTGCCAATAAATAACCGTTATTAATAACTCTTAAGCTCTTTTCCGAATTATCGCTAATATCTTCTCCCCAACCAAGAACCACTATCTTTTGATGCAACTCTTTTAAAGCAGAAAAGTAATAATTAAAGGTCTGATTGATTTTTTCCAACGATGTATAAATTTTATCCACATAGTTATTTGTATTAGATAAATGTTTATCAATTAAATCCATTTTTGTTATTGCTGTGTCAGCTTCAGAACTTGATTTTTTTGCATTTTCTAATGCTTTTTCAGCGTGGTTTGCATACGCAAAACCAGCAATAGCAATCATTGGCGCAATGGCTGCAGCACCTAAAACCATTGCTCCACCAGCCATTCCCCAACCTCCAGCAGCAAGTGATCCACCTCCAATAGCGGCCATAGTGGCATTATATGCAGCTACGCCAGATAAAGCGGCAATAGGTGTTCCTGTTGAAGCAGCTGCAAAAGCCATTACTCCGCTATATACCGCAAAACTTGCAGCTGCTCCCGCTGCACCAGATGCTGCAACCGTACCTAAAAACCCCACTGTAGAAAAAGAATATTCTTCAATTTTATCCATCTTAGCTTTAGGAACAGATAACTTAAGATCTTTATTGTCATTTTGTTTCAATTGTTTTAATAATTCGTCGGAAATTTTTTTAAATTCACCAAATGATTTACCAATATTAAGTTCTAATGTACCTAATCGCTCTAATTTCTGTTCTGAAACTTTGTTTAATACATCCAGTTCATCTTTTCGTTTGTTATATCGGCTTTTGGTTCTTTCCAAGATTTCATCAGCTTCTGATTTTAGTTGATAACCATCGTATGCTTTTTTGCCACCAACTGCTGCAGCGACTGCAGCTGCACCTGCAAGAATAATAGGTAATGCCATTGTTATTTCCTCGTTAAATTTATGTTAATTAAAATATATTATGTTTGTGTTACAACAAACTTAAGATGTGATCATTTTTGCTTGCTCTCCAAACCCTCTAACCCAAGCATTTAACTCACGTTCACTAGATGTGGTGATAGTAAGAATAATTTCACCATTTTCGATCTCTTCGATTTTTTGTTCGTCGGACCAAATTCTTTCTTTAATATAACCAGCTGCTGATTTGGCAAATTGAATTGAAAAAGTACGAGGTTCATGTTCAGGTAAACCAAACATTGTTTTATTTTCAATTGGATCAGCTATTGATATAGAGGCTTTTTGATTAATAAAATCTAACTTTTGTATTCGGTGAATTGCCAAACAAGTACTGTGTTTTAATTCTGTCGCAACGTTATTTGAAATTGCGCCATAAACGTATAAGGCATGATTCATTGCAATTAATTTTCGCGGAACAAAATAGTGGTTTTTTCCTTGTTGATTACCGTTAGCAATGTAATGAATATGACAAAAAGTCTTATTTTCAATACATTTTAATAGGTCCTCAATAATGTTAACTTTCTCTGAATAATCAATTTTCCCTTTAGTAAAAAAAGCAATAGGTGTACTTGTTGCAAAGTGTTCTCTTGTATCTAACTCTAATAACAACATAGAAAGATGCAATAATGTTTGATCAATACGTTCACCAATCTCGGGGGGAATAAAGGGTTTAGACAATTCGCGGCACAAACTTAGATATCGTAATTCCTGATAATTTAAACCTAGTGTATTTTTATGATTAATCTGCAGACTATACCAACGACGATTTTTTTCCTTGCCAGAGCAGAAACATTCAGGGAAAGATAACTCGATCTGTTCAGCTAGTCGTATTACTGTTTGAGCAGAACAGTTTAGTATTTCAGCTAAATCCGATTGATAATGCGGTTTATTATCTGATAGCAAAATGTGATACATTTTCAACAGTTTTTGTCCTGCACTAACATTTGAATCTTTCTTCCTACCCATCATCTATTTACCTATTGTAACCTTTTCCCTAATTAGAAATATTGCTTTATTTTTAATCAAAAATTTTTACAGAATAATATAGCTTTTCTTAACTTAAAGTATTAACTGAATTTATAAATTAAACTTTATGCTTGATCTGAATAAAAATCCGATAACATTTACATTAATAATGTTATATTCTGATTACGCATTAAATTATCAGATTGTTTTTCCTATCTACGGAAAAAGAAATAAAAAGAATTATTTTTTTATTTAATTATTGATGAATAAGAGAAAATTGTCATATCGGAATTTTCGATCAATTAATGATCATTGATCGTTTATTTCGATCAATATTACTCAATTCTATCTTTTTTGTGCTTATTTTGATGTAATTTCAGTAGAGATTAGTTAGCTAGTTTATTAAATATAGCTGAACTCAGTTTTGATAAGACTTTAGATATAAAAAAACCAGCTTTAAGCAGGTGTTCTTTGTGACTTGGTGCCAGTGGTCGGACTCGAACCGACACGCTTTTAAGGGCGGCGGATTTTGAATCCGCTGCGTCTACCAATTTCGCCACACTGGCATTAAACGTGTAAATAAGTAAACGTTAGCATTATACTAAGCTTTACAATATCTGCAACAGGTATTATCGTAAAGCGTTTTGGTTGCCTAAAAAATCAACTACCACCTGCGTTTCCAGGCAGGTAATTTTTTAAGGATTATATAAGCAGTTTGTTTAGCTACTGCATTATCAACATTGTGATTTTGAGCATATTGTAATGTAACTTCATGCCATTTTTCATCAAATGTTTTCATTGTGCCATCTTTATGAGCACAATGTTTACAATAGTTTTTAGACATATCGAGCAATGGATAATCAGCAATAGCAGTCATTGGCATGCCACATGCAATACACATTTTCATATTTTAAATTCCAATAATATTAAAAAAGGTGACTAAATAATTGCCATCTTTATATGTATAAAAATCCTACTCTGAGTTAAACAAGATTACAATATATATTAAAAATAGATAAATAGATTTAGAAATTAAGATCGAATTGAGGTGTTACTGGATTTAAGTCTTGTTGTTGTCGTTGCTGTTTTGATAATAGATAACGGCGTTTTAATGCCCGTTGTTTACATAAACGCAAAACTTTTTGCTTTTGGCTATCACTCAAGGTTAACCAACTAAATCTTTCTTCTCTTGAGCGATAACAAGCAATACAATAGCCTTGTTTATCAGTTACACAAACTCGTTTACACGGGCTTGGAATATCAAAAAATTCAATCTGATCCAATTTATTCCTCGTTTCCTAAGCAAAACGACATATTGACTAATGTTCTTTTAATCCTAACCCTTTACTTAATACTTTAAAACAGTCATCACAATCATGTGTAGCTGCATGAAGTAATGTTTGAGTCGGTGCGTGGATTAATTTATTGGTTAAGCGATGCGAAAACTCAGCAAAAACATCGTCAATGTTAGCGCCCTGCCTGATGGCATTTAAGGCTTTTATTTGTAACTCACGTTTGATACTTTCTGCATTACTACGATACTGCTTAACATAAGCAACTGCATGTCTAGTCTTAAGCCAATCAATGAAAAGTTCAGCTTGTTCTTGAATAAGATATTGCGCTTCTTTAGCGGCAATAGCTCTTTGTTCTAAATTACTTTCAACCGTTTTTTGTAAGTCATCAATAGTATAAAGATGCACATTATTGAGTTGACTAACCTCTTCCTCTACATCGCGAGGAACAGCTAAATCAATAAACAGCATTTTACGATGATTTCTAGCTCGTAAAGTGCGCTCAACCATGCCTTTACCTATAATAGGTAAAGGACTCGCTGTTGAGCTGATCACAATATCAACATCTTTAAGTCGATTAGCGATATCAGGTAATGAAATGATTTCTGCATCAATATCAACCGCAAGTTTTAATGCCTTTTCACGGGTTCGATTGGCAATAATAACTTGATTAAATCCATGCGGTTTTAAGTAACGTGAAATAAGCTCTATTGTTTCACCCGCGCCAACAAGCATAATATTTAAATTAGAGGTATCACTAAAAAGATGGCGAGCAACTAAACAAGCAGCATAAGCGACAGATGCTGTATTAGTGCCAATATTGGTTTCACTACGGACAATTTTCGCTACATGAAATACTTTTTGAAATAGTTTTTTTAATTGAACAGATAAGCAATTTTGTTCTTGAGCAAAACTATATGCTTGCTTAACTTGCCCTAGAATTTGTGGCTCACCAATGATCATAGAATCTAAACCACTTGCTACCGACATCAAATGTTCAACAGCTTGTTGACCGTCATACCAATAAAATGAATCTTGGTATAGATCAACATCAAGATGATGAAATTGTCCTAACCAACTTTCTACAGATTGTTTTAATCTTAGATAGTCAGTTTGATGCTCATAACTAAGATAAATTTCTGTTCTATTGCAGGTAGACAAAATAACACACCCATCAACTAAAGGATGTTGGTATAAGCTGTATAGTGCTTTATCGACAATCTCATTAGGAAAAGCAAGCCTTTCCCTTAAAGCAACTGGCGCTGTTTTATGATTAACACCAAAAATTGTAATAGACATTGCATCGCTTCTTTTTTGAAGGTTATTAGATATATTATTTTATTAACAGTTCTTAAACTTCCATATTATACATAAAAAACAGTAAAGGTTCTTTTTCTTATTCAGTAAATTATCAGTTATAATACTGCACTTATTGACACAAACACTAACAACTAAGAGTTATTTTATGTCTAAAATCAAATATATATTTGTTTTCATATTACCTTTACTTATCACCGCTTGCCAAATAACAAAATCTCAAAACAACACTTCGATTGAACAGCAGTGGCAAATCCGCCAACAAAATCTAAAACAAATAAACACATTCCAAGTTAAAGGTAGTATAGCTTACATAAGTGATAAATCTCGTAATTATGGACGATTTTTAATAGCTCAACAATCAACTGATAACTACCAAGTTAAATTAACCTCCCCCATTGGTAGCAATATTTTAACATTAAACGCCGAACCTAATTATGCTCAACTGGTTGATAAAGACGGTAGAAATTACCAAGATACCAATGTTGAAAATCTTATGAAAAAGATATCCAATGTAAATATTCCACTTAATTCTTTGCATAATTGGTTAAAAGGATTTTCAGACAACATCAATACTGACAAGTTAGATAGTTCAGGAAGATTACTTTCAACTGTCTTTATACAAAATAACAATAAATGGACATTAAAAATTCCAAGTTACTCTACTTATACTTATCAAAACAAAAAGATAGATTTACCTGCAACTATAGAGCTTACGCATGATGACGAAGTTGTTCGCTTAAAAATTAGTGACTGGATTTTACGATAAAGGATAATAGTATGAAACAGTGGTTATCACCTGCTAAATTAAATTTATTCCTTTATATCATTGGACGCCGTTCTGACAATTATCATAATTTGCAAACGTTATTTCAATTTATTGATTATTGCGACATCCTAATCTTTAATGTTCGTCAAGATAATAAAATTAACTTATTAACCGATTTTACAAATGTACCTGTTAATAAAAACTTAATTGTTGTTGCTGCTGAACAATTGAAATCCTATACCAACCGTAATGATTTAGGTGTAGATATTACAATTGATAAAAAAATTCCTATGGGTGGTGGATTAGGAGGAGCCTCATCTAATGCTGCAACAGTATTAGTAGCACTTAATCAGCTATGGCAACTTAATTTATCAACCGAAATACTAATGGATATAGGACGAAAAATTGGTGCCGATGTCCCTATTTTTATTTATGGTCATGCGGCTTTTGCCGAAGGAATTGGCGATCAATTTCACCCTGTAGATATTCCTGAATATTGGTATTTAGTCACTTGCCCTAATATTGAAATATCAACAGTCGAAATATTTAATGCTCCTGAGCTAACTCGCAATACGCCAGCTCAAAGCATTACTGATTTACTTTCATTGAAGTTTAACGAATTAAAAAATGATTGTGAGGAAGTAGTTAGGAAACGTTATCCAACAATAGATAAAATAATTACTTACCTTTCCCAATATGGTACAACTCGATTAACAGGAACTGGTGCATGTGTTTTTACCCAATGTGAATCAAAGCAACAAGCATTAGCCATTCAAGGCAAACTTAATGCAGCACTATCAGTTAATAGTTTTGTCGCAAAATCGTTAAACACCTCTTCTTTATTCACAAATTAAACAAAAACCTTAATCAACAATCATTAAATGGTTAAGGTTTTATTACGTCAATATTTATATATTAAATATAACCACATTTTGACAAAGATAGAATGTGGTAATCACCAATTATATTTATAAACCATAAAAACAGTAAAATAAAAATAGTTGTCGATTTTTCGGTTGCGATGCTTACTGTTTATTTAATCTGCTAACCAGATTACAAAACCCAGTTATCAATTAACTAAAATTAAGATTTTAAAAATTATGCTTATTACCAATTTAGACAAAAGAAAACAATATTATCAGGCTTTACTTGCAAAAGACCAAGGCTATATTGGGATATTCTATGCTGGAGTTAAACAACTTCGGTATTTTGTATTGCAACTTGTCGGGCAAAGAAACCAAAATATGAAAATGTAGAATTTTTTAGCACTTTCAAAGAAGCTATTGATGCTGGATATCGTCCTTGTAAAATTTGCAAACCAACTGAAAATTCTAACGCAGCACCATCAGAAGTCATTAAAGCTATCGCATTAATTACCCAAAATCCTAAAACAAAAATATCCGATATGATATTAAAAGAGCATCAAATAAGCCCCGAAACGATCAGACGCTGGTTCAAAAAAATTATGGTATTACCTTCCAAACCTATCAAAGGATGTATCGAATAAATAATGCCTTTCAAGAGCTTAAAATTGGTAAAAATGTCATTAATACCGCTTATGATACAGGATATGAGTCATTAAGTGGTTTTGGATACACTTACAAAAAAATAATGAAAAATGCCCCATCTCAAAATACTAATAACGAAATTATTTTGGTTAATCGCCTAACTACACCATTGGGACCAATGTTTATTTGCGCCACTAATCAAGGTATTTGCCTATTAGAATTCGTGGATCGTCGAATGTTAGAAACAGAATTTAAACAATTACAAACACAACTTAATACAAAAATTATTTTTGGAGAAAATAGCCATATTGTTCAAGCTAAAAATGAAATTGATGAATATTTTCAAGGAAGAAGAAAATATTTTGCAGTTAAATTACATACTCCTGGAACAGATTTTCAGCAAACTGTTTGGGACAGTTTAAAACAAATCCCTTATGGAAAACTAACTACCTATAAAGAGCAAGCAGAAAACATCAATAATCCACATGCTATTCGCGCAGTTGCAAGCGCAAATGGATTTAATCGAATTGCAATTATCATACCTTGCCACCGAGTCATTGGCTCAAATGGCGAATTAATGGGATATGGCGGAGGGCTAGAAAGGAAACGATGGTTAATTGAACATGAAAAAAGACATTCTTAATTGTTCCATTATAATTGCTGTGCTAAATACAGTAATGACAGTTTTATTACTTAAATTATAAGTATTGCTAGGTTTCAGCATGATATTACGGTTTCTTTGTTGCAACTAAAAAGTTTGCAGGTATATAATGTAAGATTAGCAACTCTTATAGAAGAACTTAGAGAGCATTTAGATGAATCAGTTACAAGAAAAACTTGCATTAATTAAAGACAGCATTCTTACTATTCCCAACTATCCAAAAGAAGGGGTTTTGTTTCGTGACATCACAAGTTTACTTGCTGATCCTGCTGCATTTAAAACCACTGTTGAATTATTAATTGATCATTATCGTGATAAAAAAATTGATAAAGTAGTAGGCACAGAAGCTCGAGGCTTTATTTTTGCTGCACCAATTGCGTTAGCGTTAGGTGTCGGTTTTATTCCTGTTCGAAAACCTAATAAATTGCCTCGCCACGTATTTAAAGAAGAATATCAGCTTGAGTACGGTACAGATACGTTAGAAATTCACACTGATGCCATTAAACCAGGTGAACGAGTATTAATTATTGATGATTTACTTGCTACAGGTGGAACAATTGCTGCAACAGCGAATTTAATTCGTAAAGCTGGTGGCATTGCCGAAAACGCCGCATTTGTAATCAACTTACCAGATTTAGGTGGCAAAACAAAGTTAACGGATATGGGAATTGATTGCTTTACTTTAGTTAATTTTGACGGCGAATAATTACTATTAAGGGCACAATTAGTGCCTTTTTTTATTTTGAATACTTTTATCTCCTTTCCTTTCTAAAATAAAATAAGTTAGTCATTTTCATTGCATAAAAAATAGATATGTACCACCACTCTATCTAAATTCAGCTAAATAAATCAAGATAAAAAACCAACAAAACCTCCAAAAACGAATAAAAATACACTTTACATCTTGATAAAGCTATAAATGTGAATTATTATTCATAAATAAAGCATAATTATTTAAAGCAAAAGGAAATAGATAGAATGAAAAAATTTAACCATATTATTGCAAGAACACCCGCCAAATCTTTAATTAACGGATTAACGTCAGCTAACTTGGGTAAACCTGATTATCAAAAGGCCTTAGATCAGCATAACTATTACATTCGAGCACTACAGCAGTGCGATGTTGATATCACTATTTTACCACCCGACGAACGTTTTCCTGATTCAGTCTTTGTTGAAGACGCTGTGCTTTGTACCCCATATTGTGCAATTATTACAAGGCCTGGAGCTGAAAGTCGCCGAGCAGAAACCGAAATTATATCAGACACCATTGAACGATTTTATCCCAATAAAGTTGAGCGAATCACCGCACCAGGCACCGTTGAAGCTGGCGATATAATGATGGTTGAAAACCACTACTATATTGGCTTATCTGCTCGAACCAACCAAGCTGGTGCTAACCAAATGATAGCTATTTTAGAGAAGTACGGATTAACTGGTTCGGTAGTTAAGCTTGAAAAAGTATTACATCTAAAAACAGGTTTAGCTTATTTAGAAAACAATAACCTATTAGCAGCAGGCGAATTTATAACTAAACCAGAGTTTCAACGCTTTAATATTATCGAAATTCCCGAACAAGAAAGTTATGCTGCCAACTGTATTTGGGTTAATGATCACGTAATAATGCCGATGGGCTATCCAACAACAAAAGCAAAAATAGAAAAACTTGGTTATCAAGTTATTGAAGTTGATACATCGGAATATCAAAAGATTGATGGTGGCGTAAGTTGCATGTCACTAAGATTTTAATCGATCTATATTAAATATTAACCGTACTAAACCACATAATAAGACAACAACATGAATACATCGGTAAGAAAAAAGCTAGGCATCCTGCCACTCACACTGTTAGTGGTTGGCAGTATTGTAGGCAGCGGTATTTTCAGCCTACCACAAAACATGGCCGAAAGTTCGGGCTCTGGCGCTATTTTAATTGCATGGATAATAACCCTATTTGGCATGTTAATGCTAACACGGATATTTCAGTATTTATCGATTCGATTTTACAAAATCAATGATGGATTATATGGTTATGTGCGTGAAGGTTTTGGCGATTATATCGGCTTTAATGCCGCATGGGGCTACTGGATATCAGCATGGATGTCGTGCACCAGCTACCTAGTGATTTTATTTAGTGCATTAGGATCTTTTGATTGCTTGAGCTTCTTTGGTCATGGTACCACATTACCTGCCGTTATTACGGCTATCATATTTTTATGGATAGTGCACTATTTTGTATTAAAAGGAATATATCGTGCTTTTTTATTAAATTGCCTAGTAACATTAGCGAAAATCGTGCCTATTGGTTTATTTATTGTTTGTGTTAGCCTTGCCTTTAAAATATCGACATTTAAGATAGATTTTTGGGGAACACCGCAATTAGGCTCAATTATCGAGCAAGTAAAAAACACCATGCTCTATACCGTTTGGGTCTACTTAGGGATTGAAAGCGCAACTGTGTATGCTGCTAGAGCCAAAAACATCATCAGCATTAGCCGAGCTACCTTTTTTGGCTTTGCTATTACTAGCTTATTACTTGTTTGCGTATCAGTGTTATCGCTTGGTATTGTGCCACAACAAGAACTTGCTCAAATGAAAAACCCTTCCATGGCACTTGTCATTGAACATGTAGTAGGCAGCTGGGGAGCAACATTAATTAATATTGGTTTAATTGTGTCAGTCAGTGGTGGATTACTATCATGGTTAATGCTAGCGGCCGAAATGCTATTTTTAGCTGGCCAAGGCACACAACACACAGTACCAAGTTGTTTTGGAAAACTCAACAAAGCAGGCACGCCATCCAACGCATTATGGTTAACAACATGTTTAATAACCGTATTAATTATCCTTGCCCACTACTATCAATCTGGCTACAACACCTTAATCCAATTATCAACCTCAATGGTGCTTATTCCCTATTTACTGGCGGCTCTCTTTGTTTTTAAATTAGCCGTTCAACAAGGTAAAGCCTACTTAATTATGATTGGCGCTTTAGGATCGCTTTATGGCATATGGTTGATTTATGCTGGTGGCACAGTTTATTTATTACTGTCGATGATACTCTATAGTATGGGACTCTGTTTTTACCTTTATGCCAGAAAGGAACGATCTTTGCCAGCATTTAGTTACTTGCATGACAAAGTGTACGCTATTGCAATCATCCTATTAGCTATCATCGCTATTTTACACTTCTACATAACACCAAATTAATTAGTTAGGCGTTATTTTCGAAATAAATAAAAGTCAGCTAATAGCTTTCTGAAGTCTTGAGAATAACGCCCATCACCATCTCGCATACACAATTGCTGCTCATCAATTTTATTAGCCTGGATAAATGAAAAAGCCAATAATGATAACGAAAAGTCTTTATCTGCACTATATCTAACATTCATCAGTTGGAATAAATATAACTGATTAGATTCACATAATAACCTAAACTGATTGGATAAATGATAAGGTAAAACTAAACAAAATTGCCCTTTCGGTTTTAGTAAGCGCTTAACTGTGTCAATAAGCTGTTGAAAGTTCAAGCATTCGGTATAACGTGCCAACTGTCTTTGGGAATTGCGACAATCAACGGCAGATTCAAAATAAGGGGGATTAGTCACAATCAAATCATAGCCCACCGCATAACTTAGCTGAAATTGATTAATATCAGCATTAATCGCATTAATCGAAGTAAAACCAGCTTGTTGGCTATTTTGCTGACATTGTGCTACCGCCTGCATATCAATATCGATGGCATCAATTTGGCTGCTATCATGTTCTAACCGCTGAGCTAACATTAACGCAATTACACCACAACCACAGCCAATATCGAGTACCTTTTGCGGAGACGAATCAATCGGAACCCAAGCCCCTAACAAACAACTATCGGTTGTTACCTTCATTGGACTTTTATCGTGCGCCACAAAAAAACGCTTAAAAGTAAAGCCACCTTTTTTTAACGGTAATGAATTATTCTGCATAAATAAACTTCTTAAACAAAGGCTTGTTGGATGCTATCGCATCAGCCCAGCGAGTCGGTTCTGGCAAACGATAGCCGCGCAAGCATAAATTAACCCATTTTAAGGCACTATCTTGACTTACTCGGTGACCTGTTGAAATAAATAAAGGATTGCAATTATTTTTACTACATAAAACCCAACCAATCTGTTCTTGCTTGTCTTGTAAAGGTGTTACATTACCTGCTTGCTTAGGTAATATTTCGTATTGACCGCAAAGCCTTTTTTTAGCAACACCAATTGTTGGCATATCTAACAACAAGCCTAAATGACTCGCAATACCTAACCGCCTAGGATGTGCAACACCTTGCCCATCAACGAACAACAAATCTGGCTTCTGTGTTACCTGTTGCCAAGCGGCAAGTAGCGCAGGGTATTCTCGAAAAGATAAATAACCAGGAATATAAGGAAACCCTGTCTCAACCCGAGCAATATGATACTCAACAACCTCGAAAGTTGGATAGCGCAAAATAACGATTGCTGCTCGAGTAATCTTGCCATTATCTTCAAAACCGACATCAGTACCACCAACGTAATTTATTGACGGATTAAAGTCATCATCGTATTTAACCTGCTTGGCTAACGCCTGCTGTGTTTGCATTAATTGTTCTAAATTGATAGACATTTTTATTCTGTTCAGTATCATTATTCCAATAGATTGATTTTATCAGAATTAGCATGCCATATACATTAGCAAATCCTACCGAGTTAACAGAAGAAATCAAAAAAAGTCGTTTTATTGTCAATGCAGCGCCAGTCACATCAGCTGAACAAGCCATCGACTTTATTAATCAAATAAGCGATCTCAACGCCACCCACAACTGCTGGGCATGGAAGATTGGACAACAATACCGATTTAATGACGATGGCGAGCCCACTAGTACAGCAGGTCGCCCTATTCTTTCAGCCATTGAAGGACAAGATTGTGACCAAGTGGTTGTAGTAGTAACTCGTTACTTTGGCGGCATAAAATTAGGTACTGGAGGATTAATTCGTGCCTATGGCGGTTCAGCTAGCCACTGCTTACAACAAGCTGAGCTAATTGAACTCATTGCCCGCATAACGCTACAATTTCACTGTTATTATAACGAATGGCCAATTATCGAAAATCGTCTAAAGGAACTTGATTCCATTGTTGAAAATCAAGAGTTTGATGCTGAAGGTGTAAAAGTAAACGTCGCTATCACAAAAGACAAATCGCAACTCCTACAAAAAAATATTAGCGACATCACTCGTGGACGAGTTATTATTGAACTATAAGAATCACTCAGGTAGAATATTGATTTTATTTTATAAAAGATTAATTTTTTTATTGACTATCTTTTGTTATATCAAGTTTAATTTTTAATAAAAGTGCTTTTGGACTTTCAGTCATTAAAATGCAAAGCTCTCAGGCTTTGCTATTTTGGCTGTCCTCCTCGCACTGGAATTTTATTCTTTTATTGATTATTCTTTATTAATATCAGAATATCATCAGCACCATAAAGATTAATAACTAAGTCATAAAAACTAAGGGGTGGTGCAAAGACCATAATTAATAATAGAAGTCTTGAACCAAAAAATATCACCGTTACTAGCTCCCACATCAAACTGACCACTAAACTGCCCTATTCTAGTCGTGTCACTTGTCCAATAGTTTTGGTCAACGAAGTCCGCACCAGCGTAATGATACATAAAGCCCCACTCCGAAAATAATCCAGCACCTATTGTACGCAGGTAATTATTATTTTTTGATGGAGGTGTAGCGCCGATAGAGCCTTGGCAATTCGGACCTGAGCCAATACCAGAACAAACAGCGTTAGTCAGATCCTTAACCTGTGGCACACGATAACCCAAACCACTACACCAAGTTACCATATCAGGGTAGTGATATAATTCAGCCCCCCTAACTACGAACCATTTTTGCAGGACAAATCCATATTTAATTACCTCGTTCCCCTCTCTATCTCTCCCCACTAACTCAAAGGTCAGCGGTAACCTTGGCCTAGCAATTCGACTAGAATAAGGATTGAACCATTGATTTCTTGCCTCTGGACCTGTTAGTGTAACGCGAAATTCAACATCGCATTGGGCATTACATTTTGTTTTTCTTGTTACTGTAGCGGTAATTCCATCATGCGTAATTGGCGTTCCCCATGTTAATTCATCGGCATCTCCCCTTATGATTAAATCAAAATATAACCCATTTGCGCCCGTTGTCGGAAAATTTAGGTTATATGATCCCTGATCGGTTGATTGAACTAAGAACCCATAATCTGGGTGCCATATATCAGCAGGGCCAGCAAAATGGAGTCCACCCAGCTCAAGATTGGGCTTTACAAATTTAAGCTCCCCCCATTGTGACGATGGCAGTATTACGGCATCACTACGATTAATCCTTCGACCATTTTTAACGGGTAATGCCTGTAAACTCCATAAAGAAGATAATAATAACAATACCAATACTAACAGAAATTTTCGGAATAATTTTGATAATAATTTGGAAGATAACTTTGAAAATATAAACGTGGCGGGGCTAAAAATCCAACTAGTATGTTTATTTGATAAATTTAAGACATAGGTTTGCCAGTGCTGGTGTCTGGTGTCTGGTGTCTAAAATGATAATGCATTACGGTTCACCTGTCAAGTAAATTAATGATTTATTTTAATTTTTATATTTATTTGATTGTTTAATAATCTATTCCTTTAAGGAGATTAAAGTATAGCCATTTTAAAAAAACTTGGCTAGTTTTTTATGCAATTTTTTAATTAGAATACGGTGTTAGGTTTTGTAAGTCTTAACTTTTGTGAATATCATGAATATTGGTGATAATTTCTAAACCAAGGAATTAGTGAATTACCTAACAACCAATGAACATATAATCCTTACCATGTTATAAGATGTATTACGCCCATAAAATCGTTCAGGTAGAGCATTGATTTTATTTAATTTTTTATTTTCATTAAAATCAACCAGTTATACAGAAATTTCTATTTTTATACAAAAGGCCGCCTATACGGCATTGAAGTGTCTACTATTGATGCACGTTTAACTTTACATTTTCTAAACTGCCTATACGGCATTGAAGATTTTAAAAATATGTTTGTAAGTATCCCGGAGTTTCTAAACTGCCTATACGGCATTGAAGTTAAAATTATTTTTAGCATATGCCGCGATACCTTTCTAAACTGCCTATACGGCATTGAAGTTAGAATTGCCGAAGATAGACTCAGAAATCCATTTCTAAACTGCCTATACGGCATTGAAGCTTCCCTTGAAGATAAGCACCAACTTTAGAGATTTCTAAACTGCCTATACGGCATTGAAGCATATCAAAGCGGCTATCGTTCAGCGTTTACTTTTCTAAACTGCCTATACGGCATTGAAGTTGATGCGACTGACTGGAAAAATAAAACAGTTTTTCTAAACTGCCTATACGGCATTGAAGATGGGCATCCCGATTTATCCTTTAGTAATCGTTTTCTAAACTGCCTATACGGCATTGAAGTAAATGTTGCCAAAGATGATAAGTCATTAAATTTTCTAAACTGCCTATACGGCATTGAAGTCATCAACGCAACATACGAATATGTTGTCGAATTTCTAAACTGCCTATACGGCATTGAAGTGTCGGTGCTATTTTTTACTGGACGCCAATGGTTTCTAAACTGCCTATACGGCATTGAAGCGAGTTTATCGAACAGGAGAGCGACATCAAGCTTTCTAAACTGCCTATACGGCATTGAAGGGGTAATATTCAAGAAAAATAATTAACCTACATTTCTAAACTGCCTATACGGCATTGAAGTAGAATTTTATCTCAATAGGACCTTATTGTAAAAGAGCATACTGCACTTTTCCCAATTTTTACCCTTTTTTTGAGTCTATTTTAATATCAATAATAATCAATATATTAAAATTATCCCCAAAAAAAGGGTTAATGATTTAAAAATCAGGAACAGTGGCTGTTTGGCTTAATCCATAGCTATTAAATGTGCCTTGCACTGGCTCTGGACGTTTTTCTTGCTTTAACCACAAAATAAATTTTTGACCTGTACTTTTACTATTCAAATGAAGATGTGGATATTGCAAATGAACGCTTCCCCACTTTTCAACCATTTTATTTTTCACTTCAGGTGTCCATTTACCTTGTGCTGTTAATCTTTTTTCGGCACGTCTTAATGCACTCTGACCTTTAGGATTAACACGGCTCAAATGCAAATAGCCTTTTATCGTTGCCGGTACTGTTGTGATAGGCATCAATAAAGCATAATCACTTATCGATGATTTTTGCTGTATATCTGCTTTAAGTTTTTGCAATTCCTGCTCGGTACCAAATAGGCGAATCACTCCGCCTAATGTTCGGTGCACATTGTAACAAGGAAAACTAATTGCGATATTTCCTTGTTGATTAACCAAGATTTGGTGCAGTGACTGCATGACTTGATTCATCACATCCACCTCGGTTATCTCAATTTGCGAAATAGCTCGCAGCTCTAAATAGTGTGAGTGCATATTATTTACTCCTTGCCACTAGCACCAAAGACACCACCACGAATTAATACCGCAATTACATAATGTTGTTGCTCAAGCAATGGTTTTTCACCTTTTAATACCCAATTATCAAATAAGGTATAAAAGTCTAATTTCTGTTTTGGTTGTCTAAAAGCATGCCCCATTGATGTCACCGAGCCATACGGTTCTATTGCTATTGGGAATTGAGCATTATCATACCAAGTATCGATAGTTCGAATTGCATTGCTGATTTTTTGTGAATGCATGGCGGCTTGTTTGTTCTTCTCATACAATACTTTACTTTTAGTTTTGCCAGTATCTAGAATTAATTCTTGTGACGGGTAGACTTCTTGACCTAAACCCATTTTCAGTTTGGCTTCAACGTTAAAAATAACAAACTCTTTACCACATAATCCTGCTTCAATCAGTGTAGCAAGATCATTCACCGATTTATCATCATAATCAAATGAGTTCAGTTGATATTGTTTAACATCACTGACTTCAATCATTGGTTTTTTTTCATCTTTTCGAGTAATCGAAAGGCTAATTTGCTCTGCTGCCATACGGTTACGCCATAACCAACGGCCACTTAAGATATTAATAGCATAACGCTTAGCTAGTGCTGTCAATCCTTGCGTTTGAATATAACCCTGCGTTGTTTTTTCTAGTTCTTTTTGATATTCGATATCATTACATACTGATGGTTTACCTAAAAATGGCAACACTTTACAGCTCCATGTAACTACCAAAGTATCTTTATCGGCATCTAACGAAGCGACATCTACTGTTTGTAAATTTGGTTTTTGTATTTCAGCATCTAATTTGGTTGGATCGTTTGCCACTGCATTTTTAAGACGATTTGAAATAGTGCCTCGGACTGATTTTTCAGTAACTACAACAGGGGATAATTTATTGGTATCCGTACTACTTTGCTGTGCAAAAATTGCATCTGAAATATCAAAACTACGTTCAAAAGCAAGTACGCTTGCCGTTGTCATTTTATCTTTACTCATAATGTATTCCTTAGTCTATAATTTTCTAAATTTACTTAATTGGTTTCTTGATTGATAATATAAATTCCTGCATCATTAGATTGCAATTCACTGCATTTATAACGCCAAAAAGCCTGTGATAAACTCTCTGTCAAACGTAAAGGAAAGACCCATTTACCAAGCCCATAAATACACTCCACAAATTGCGTAGCATGCTCATTACTGCGTGCATGTTCAACCTTACCTGCTGAAAATAACGGTGAAATAGCTTGATAGCCCAAATGTAAAGGGACAAGCCAACCACGACCTTGCTTAACCGATGTGGTTTGCCAGTGATCTTTTTCTTGTGGATGATGATGCAACATCGCTGTTTCAATCAGGGCATCAAGCGCTGTAGCATTAGGATCTTGTTGCTGTAATTCAGCAGTAATATCTTGCAAATCTTGTGGTGCTTCAACTAAAACAAATGCGGGTAATAGTGCATTGATTAAGTTTTTATTTGATTCTGATGCAGAATATAGTGCGACTGATTCAATATCAACAACCTGCCCACCAGCAACACGCTGCTGGTAAAGTTTTTGTTTCATCTGTTGGATAAATGCTTGCTGTTCATCTGCATCATCTAATGTTTCACGATCTTCAATTTTTACCTCAACAAGCAATGAAACATCTAGATGAACTCGCCCTTCTTCAATAATTGAACGAGTACTACCATTTTTAGCTAATGGATTGCGTGTTAATCGAAACGTATAATCGGCATAGTTGTTTGGTCGATAAACTTGTACATCACATTCATGACATGCAATTAACACACCATCTAAGTAAATAGGATTTTCTGATTCAATTTTACGACTTAAAGCATGAATAGCGCCTAGAAACCCCGAAATAGCTGGGAATCCATACGTTAATGGGCTAGAAATCGCATTGGCATTATGGATTTTAACATGATCAAATAATAAATAATAACGTAATGATGCCATTAAAATATCCCCTCCCTTTTACGTTGACTTGCTTTTACCGCTGCATTAAATTCACGGCGCCATTCGCTAAATTCAGGATCAGCAAATTGCTGTTTAAAATTTTTAAATTTTTCTTTTAAAGCATTTTGAACCCAAGTTGCAAAAAGCTTTTCTAGACTTTGTTGCCAATCACCTTGTTCATACTGCTTTTTAAAATCCTCTTCATTCTCTAATTGGACTCGCTGTGGATCAAGCCAAAGTTTTTCATCAAAATTGAGTGAATAATCACGACTCCAACCAGCTGGTTGAGTAGTTTGAATATAGCGAGCAAACTTAAGTAGTAAAGATAAAATCACCGCAAACGCATCTTTACGATCATCTCGTTCTTCTACAATATTTTTTGGCGCTTCAACCATATCAAACAGTAATTTAAAACCAAATCG
Source organism: Gilliamella sp. (assembly GCF_024104075.1). Taxonomy (NCBI): domain Bacteria; kingdom Pseudomonadati; phylum Pseudomonadota; class Gammaproteobacteria; order Orbales; family Orbaceae; genus Gilliamella; species Gilliamella sp. The sequence continues at coordinate 20,996 of NZ_JAGGHR010000003.1, forward strand.
ACAAAAATATTGCAGTGCATTATTGAAAATTGTTTCTTGTTGTTTAGAAATCGATGGGAATTGAGATTTTTGAAATATAGGAGGCATAGAGGGTAATAAAAAATTACGTCCTCCCTGACTACTAGTTAATTGACTGACACCTTGAGGATTACTTCCTCCCAGTTTAACTACGGCTAAGTCATGGAAAGAAAAATAAGGTTGATGCTCAACATCCTTTTTTTTACGTAATTCTCGTGCATATTTATTTTCTTCTGAAAATCGTGTTTGCACCTTCTCGTATAAGTAATTACACAATGAGCTAGGATGTAATGGAATTAACAATCGATAATTATTATCTTGCTTTGACAAATACGGTTCTTCATCATTCGGCCAATATAATTGCTTATTCAATTCCGAGGCTTTGGGGTTATCGAAATCATTAAAGATTGCTTTTTTAAAATTAGTTAAATAGAGTGATGCTTTTTGCTTATCATCGGAAAGTGCAGGTAAAACAGCTGGATGATTTTCTATAATTAACTGCAAAATTTTATTTTCACCAACATATTGATTAAAAATAGAAAATATATCTAATGAAGCAGCATTACCTGAGCTATCAAGTTCTAACAAGAATGGTGTTGCAGAAGATATAACTGTTTGATTGCTCAATTTGGATTGGGTTGCAATGTTAACGTTATCTCCTGAGCTAGATGAATGAATACCTTTGCTTAAATGAGTTCCAATTGTTATCCACGAAATTCTTCTAGTTGCCGCATCTTCCATCCACGTTTCAAAATCAAACCTTTTAGCAAGTTCAGCTAACTTTTGCTGAGCTTCATTCACTGCGACCTGATCGCCTAACTCTTTTGCTTTTTCCAGCTTAGCGGTTTCACTTTTATAATTACTATTATTGGCAAGCCGTTGTTGCAGAAAATCTAAAATTACTTTTCTTATATCTTGCCAAGATATGTTATTCATTGACCCTCCTTATATTTTTGCAAATTCAAAATCAAAAAGGCTTATATCATCATATATAAGCCTTTTGATTTAATGCTATGCTGCTTTATATTTTAAATATAACTTCAATATATTTAATGCATTGTTGTTATAAACCCATTTTTTATGAGAATTTAAAGAGCGATACTTATTAGATTGTTCTAGTTCTAAATTTTTAATTAAATATTTGACTTCTTTAGTCGTCGAAATATTTAGAATTTTCATTAGATCTCGAATTGAATAATCATTAATTTGATGAGAAAATTCGATATTTACTTCATCATTAGCTGCTGAAGTACTAATATCGAATTTTTTTAACTTAATATTTTTAATTAAGATTTGACATTGAATTTTTAACATTTTATTCTTAGACATAATTTTGTCCTCCTAATTTGTCAGGGTTGATAAAATTCTAAACCTCAGATGCTGGAACATCTGGGGTTTTTTTGTATTTAATACTACAATTTTGTAGTACATTATTAAGTAACTTAAAATTACATTTCTGTAATATAACTATATAAAAAAGACAAGTCAACAAATTTATCATCCCCATAATTTAATAGGGACAATAAAACCAACAAACATAAATAATTTATTGATTAATAATACAATATATATTACAAGGTGAATTATATAAATTAGTATTCAAAAATAATTTAATATTTCTAAACTGATTATACAGAAGCATAACTAACTATAAATAATTACCTAACTTTTTATTATTTATAACTATTAAAGTTTTATACTTCAGATGCGTGAACATCTGGATTTTATCTATATTTAACACTTCGATTTTGCAATGAACTGTCATGTAAATTAAATTACATTTTTGTAATTAAATATATAAAAAATCCACATCAATAAATTTTAATTTTAAATAAAATATAATAGGAAAAATTAAATTAGAAAATACCATAAATTAATGATTAAGAATGAAAACCGCCTATTCGGCGGTGAATGTAGAATGTATAATCAATATTTGAAAAAATTTAATATTTCTAAACTGCTTACACAGCAGTGTCATCAAGTATAAAAGAATTAAATCTTTTTTACTAGCAACCATTATTCACCTAACGATATTTTGTAAAAAAGTTTCCGGTAACTATATGTTTCAGTATAAAAACTGATATTCTTTTATCCTTTCTTTTCATAAAATCCTAAATAAGGATGAAAATACCAACTGCTATTACGATATAAGCTTACGCTACAAAATTCATTCGCTAATCGATATGGCGTTTTATTTGGGAAAGATTCGGTTATTTTTGCTATGGCTTGCTCGACACTATTAACCAACCAAGGTTGAATGTTAGGATTAGCAAATGACCATTTTTTATATTCAATTATACTATTTTGTGTATCTTTACAGCACTCATCTGGTGTTTGCCATGCGATATCTGCATAGCTAAATTGATAATCGCCATCATCGTCAAGTTGGCAAATATATTCATCTTGTGTCTCATCATTTCCTCTAAATGGCGAAATCGCCTGTAAATGCACACAATGGTGATGAGCTAAGCCTTGTTGCCAATAGCTGGTGACATAATTACTTTTACGGGCATTAATCGCAAAGAGATCTGCCATGACCTTATGTTCTAATTCAGCTAGCGTTAGCCCATCTTCAGGGCAAGACTTAATACGAGGAACCGCATCTATATTCACTAACTGATGAGCAGGAATTAATTCATTTGTTTTATGGGTTTTCAGCAAAAATAATGGTTTTTCTTCAAATCCTGGTTTAGTAAAACAGGCTTTATCCGTACGATACTTAGATTCAATTGCTTTTAAATTCGAGCCTAATATGGCCACATTGGCCTTTTGTGCAATTTTTTGTGGTCGGTGACGCCATACTCGCCCTACTAACTGAATAATAGAGCGCATGGATGATGGTTCGACAATCGCCCAATCATAATCGTGATCGCGCCCGACTTCGGTGACTGGTGTGCCAATCACAATAAAGATATGATTTTCTTTTTTACTACCTTTTATAGATTGGCGAATTTCTGGTTGGCTAAATAGAGCCTGTTCATCACTGCGATTTAAAATTCTATCAAGTTTTTCTTCTAATTGGCTACGCAATAACAGCAGTTGTCGAGCATGATAAACCACGATATGAAAAGTAGTATCAGTAGGTAACTTCTTTTGTGCATAAATTTGTTCTGTAAGTGAAATAACATCTTCTGTATGGGCAAAACGCATTAAACCGATACTTACCTTTTTTTGCGATTTTTTATCAATTTGATGATGATCTTGGTGAAATTGATAAGCTTGATCCAATAATTGTTTAGCTAGCACACCATAATTGATTTTTTGGTTTTCTGTTTTATTTTCTTGGTAATTTAATAGATCCAAAATATGCCCTTGACGACGGATTGCGCTCTGTGCTAATTGATGAATGCGCATTGCTACAAATTGTTGATGATGATCGCTAAACGTTTTAGTATCAGCAATTTGTGATATCGACTGTTCATATTCATCAAACCAACCACATACAATGGCATTATTGGCATATTGGTTATTTTGATTCCAAATTTTTCGCCCTGCTTGGTAAGCATCAAATAATCCAGCAATTAAATCTGGTGTTAAGGTCGCCGATGACAGTAGTACTTTGCTACCAAACAATCCAGCTAAATGGACTAAACGCGCCAGCGCTGGCAAGTCGTGTTGATCAAAATCATCAGGTTCATCTAAAATCAAATCTGAGGTTAATAATCTTAACGTTGGTGCAATATATTTACCGCCTCGGCTACATTCGCTAGCTTGAATAATATGGTCAATTGTACATGTCACAATAGGTGCATAAAGTAATTGCCGTGCTTTACTGTCTTCAATAATAGTACCTAATTCACAATCAGCAATACCACTTTCTGCGACATCAATATATTCATCAAGTAACGATTCAATAGATTCACTACCTTGGTTTTCTGATTTTTTTTGAGAATCGTTTTGTTCAATGTCTTCCTTACTCAGTTCAAACAAGGTTTTTGTGGCTCGCCCACCCACTAAAATCGCCAGATGTTCATCACTTAAGTGTAATCTTTCTCTTAATGCTTTACCTGTTTGCAACGTTAAAACACGCAATCCCAATGCAATGGTAAAACGCACGCCCCGTTTTGGATTTGAAAGCGCATACATAACCCGCCCATTGGCTAAGGTTTTACCACAGCCAGTCGATGCCATATTAACACCAAAAAAGCCACATTCATCAGATAGTTGTTGATAACTTTTTGCTAAATCAAAAGCATGATTTTGCCATTGGAAGCGTTTTATAGTTGTTCGTTTGGTAAAGGGTTTATGTTGATTAATTGCGGGTAATTCCGTAGTTATTTCTGGTAATAAACGAGCAAAGCGGGCTGAAAAATTAGCTACACCGATTAAATGATCATCTAAACGTTGCTTCGCTTTTTTTAGGTAATTCGTGTTAGCAATCAATATTGCTTCATTTTCTTTTGCCTCTTCACATGCTAAAGATAAACTTGAGTAGTTATGATCAGCCACCATTAAGCTTAAACGTGAAATATGCAATAAAAACTCGTCAATATTAGACAATTGCATTAAAGGCACATGATTTAGGGCTTTGGTTGTATAACGGCTTAGTTTTTTCAGCCAAGGCTGACTTAAGGTTATATCGCTTTTAAGCAGCCAAAAATCGTTGGGTGAAGCGTGTTGACTATGACTATTTTTAACCCATTTATCAATTGCCTTAAATGTTTTATAAAAACTTCGGATAGTTAAACCAGATATATCAAAATCTATTTTCTGTAAATTTTTAATATCACCCGTTAATGAATCCGGTAAAAACGGCATTCGATGATGCGACACAATGAGCCACGCAATCCATTGTGCCAATAACGGTAACTGCGTGAGATCATTTTTGTCGACTTTGGTTAGTTGCTGGTACCAATTAGGATTCTGTTGTCGATATTCAGTAAAATGCGCTAATCGATCAAATAAGGCTTCGTTCGTGGTGCAGCCTTGAATCATTAATAAAAATAATTGTAACGAAATCCACTCATGTCGGTAAGGATCAGCCGCCACAGCCGTTTCTGCTCGTAATTTAGATTGAAAACCAATCGTTGCTTTACCTAAATCATGAAGTAGTGCCGCTATGGTTGTAATTAATTGGATACTGGTTGCATATTGCCAACAATTTTCGCTGTCACTGCGTAAAATATTACGTTTAGTACGATTAGTTGGGACTCGTCCCTCTTGATTAAACTGACTGCGATCACCCACAATCCACAAAAGATCAGTTAAATTTTTACCATGTGTCCAGTAACATGCAACAGCAGTATTTTTTCGTGCAGTTTTGCGTAATAATTTATAGAGCGTTTGTAACCCTGCTTCGGTCATTGGGCTTTGCCATGTTCGTTCACCGCAGCGCTCAGCGAACTGATCGATAATCCGCCTTGTTTCGGTTAAGGCGTTTTTTTTGCATTGACTAACAAGTAAAATATTCATATTTGATCTGCTATCTGTTTTAAAGTATCAATAATCCTATCAAGTGCACCTAATTGAGCAAATTGCGCAATACATGCCATACGAAATTCTTTTTCACTATCGCCTTGTTTGGCTGATAAAAAGGCCTGAGGTAATACAATGCCATCTTTAATAATATCTGCCGCATCAAAAACTAATCCACCTCGGCGAGTTTTTCCGTGTAAAATAGCAAGTCCATGAGGGAGACCTAACACCCAACAAGCCGTTGCGCCGAGTCCATAAGCTAAATAGTTACCATGGTCTAAAAATTGATTAGCGGGATCATGACTCTTGCCTCGTGTGCCTTGTTCCCGTTTAAATTTATCATCTTGTAAGGTTAATTGATTTGCCATGCTATAAAGACGTTTGCTAATTCGCCCTTCTGCGGCTAAAAGTGCTTGGCTATTATCAACATCGGTAAATTGTTGTGTTGCATCAGTAAGAATATGCGCTAACTGCGTTTTATCAACATCCCAATCAAATTGCGGCCAACACTCACTAATAATATTAAGCCGTGTTTGTTGCAATAATTTAGCTGCTTGTAATCGACGTTCATCATCAAACCAAAATTGACACCAGCTTTGTAGATATTCTGTCGGGCGATATTCACTTTGTGGCGAAAAAAATTGACAAGCGAATTCAGATTCGGTTGATGAAAATAGAGGCGTTCCGCCTCCACCACAAAAGCCAATCATGACACCTGCCCGTGAAAGCTCTCGCACTGCCGCTTGCGTTAATGATGTTCCCGTGCCTAATAAAATACAGGTAGTATTAGCTATTGGGATATTCCAATATAACGATTGTTGACCTTGCTCAGTAACATACTCAACTCGCCCGCCATTAACCAAAACACGGCAATGCTCTAAATAATAAATATTGGCACGCTTGGAATGCATGATCGTTTTTAGATCAGAAGAATGAATCATATCCATGATAATAACTAATTAAATTGATTGAAATATAGCAAATAAATTAACATTATTCTGTATCAAAAACGAGCATTTTATTGTTTATTAACAACAATTGCATGATTTCTAAGTTATTATATTGTGGATGGAATTTTTAAAGACGAGTGATACTCGTCTTTATCTTTGTGATTAGCAATAAAGTTGCTGTAATGGCGTTACAGTTTGTGCCGGATCGTAATCTAGCGCTGCAGTTGTAGCATAAGCAGCATTCATCGTGGTATCGTAATGTACCTTATATTGAATGGCACTTCGACGTAATACTTTTGAGGCTTCAATAGCTGCTCGCCCAGAGGTGGTATTAAGAATATAGCTATATTCGCCATTTTTTATATGGTCATGGATATTTGGTCGCCCTTCGTTTTCTTTTTTTACGACTTGGCATGGTATATTTGCTTGTTGTAATACCTTTGCCGTGCCAATAGTTGCATCAATACTAAACCCATGAGTAATTAACCGTTTAGCTACCTCTAACAGCCTTGTTTTATCCTGATCGCGAACCGATAATAATGCTTTCCCTGATTTTTTCATATTGGATAAACTACCTAGCTGGGCTTTAGCAAAGGCTTCAGCAAAGGTTGTACCGATTCCCATTACTTCACCAGTTGAGCGCATTTCAGGACCTAAGATTGGGTCGACGCCACTGAATTTATTAAACGGTAATACCACTTCTTTTACCGAATAATAAGGAGGAATCACCTCTTTAGTCACATTTTGCTTGGCAAGTGATTGTCCCGTCATCACGCGAGCCGCTATTTTCGCCAATGGTAAACCTGTTGCTTTTGAGACAAAAGGTACAGTGCGAGCTGCACGAGGATTGATTTCGATCAAATAAATTTGATTATCTTTCACCGCAAATTGCCCATTCATTAAACCTTTTACATTGAGTTCAAGTGCTAATTGTTTGGCTTGTTGTCGTAGTTTGTCTAAAATATCTGCAGTTAAGGTGTGGGTTGGTAGTGAGCAAGCAGAATCACCAGAGTGAATGCCTGCTTGTTCAATATGTTCCATAATGCCACCAATCAGGATTTGCTCACCATCAGCAATTACATCAATATCAACTTCAATTGCATCATCTAAAAAGTGATCAAGTAAGACTGGTGCATTATTTGATTCGCTTACTGCTGTTTTAAAATAACGGCGTAAATCTTGTTCATTATAAACAATTTCCATTGCGCGACCTCCTAATACATAAGAAGGTCTAACCACTAATGGATAACCTATTTTTTCTGCTTCAATGACAGCCTCATTAATATCGGTCACTGTGGCGTTGACAGGTTGTTTTAATTTCAGTTTATCGACGACTTCTTGAAAGCGTTTACGATCTTCGGCTTTATCTATAGCATCAGGTGAGGTACCAATAATTGGTAGCCCTGCTGCTTCAAGCGCACGAGCAAGTTTTAGCGGTGTTTGCCCACCGTATTGCACAATAACACCATTTGGCTTTTCAACATGTGCAATTTCAAGCACATCTTCAAGCGTAACGGGCTCAAAATAGAGACGGTCAGAAGTATCATAATCGGTTGAAACCGTTTCGGGATTACAGTTAACCATAATTGTCTCATAACCATCCTCACGCAGTGCTAATGCCGCATGTACACAGCAATAATCAAACTCAATACCTTGTCCGATCCGATTAGGACCACCACCAAGGATCATAATTTTTTTACGGCTAAATTGAGGATTAGCTTCACACTCTTGCTCATAGGTTGAATAAAGATAAGCGGTATCTGTTGCAAATTCAGCCGCACAGGTATCAACACGTTTATAAACAGGGTGAATTTGATATTGATGGCGTAAATCGCGAACAGCTTGTTCTGTGGTATTAAGCAGTTTGGCGATGCGTAAATCTGAAAAACCTTTACGTTTTAATTGCCACAATGTTTCTTGATCAAGCTGTGCAAGTGATTGTTCCTTTAGCTTGTTTTCAAGGTTAACCAACTCTTCAATTTGTACTAAAAACCAACGATCAATATTGGTTAGTAAAAAGATATCTTCTAAGTTGAATCCTGCTCTAAAAGCATCAGCAATATACCAAATCCGATCAGCGCCCGCTTCTTGGAGCTCATAACGAATTTTGGTGATATTTTTTTCATCAGTATGATTATCAATTTTAGGATCAAATCCTGAAGCGCCAACTTCAAGCCCTCGCAACGCTTTTTGTATTGATTCTTGGAAGGTACGCCCAATGGCCATCACTTCACCAACTGATTTCATTTGTGTGGTTAAACGATCATTACAACCAGCAAATTTTTCAAAATTAAAGCGTGGAATTTTGGTGACAACATAATCAATTGACGGTTCAAATGAAGCGGGGGTTTTTCCGCCTGTTATATCATTAGATAATTCATCAAGCGTATAACCGACAGCCAGTTTAGCGGCAATTTTCGCGATAGGAAAGCCCGTTGCTTTCGAAGCTAAGGCAGATGATCGCGACACCCGTGGATTCATCTCAATAACAATTAATCGTCCTGTCTTTGGATCAACCGAAAATTGTACATTGGAGCCACCAGTTTCAACACCAATTTCACGCAGTACCGCGATCGAAGCGTTACGCATGATTTGGTATTCTTTATCAGTCAAGGTTTGTGCCGGAGCCACCGTAATTGAATCACCTGTATGAATACCCATTGGATCAAAGTTTTCAATTGAACAAACAATAATGCAGTTATCATTTTTGTCTCGAACTACTTCCATTTCATATTCTTTCCAACCAATTAATGATTCATCAATAAGTAGTTCATTGGTTGGCGAAAGATCAAGTCCTCGAGTACAAATTTCGTCAAACTCTTCGGTATTATAAGCAATACCGCCACCGGTGCCCCCCATGGTAAATGATGGACGAATAATGCAAGGAAAACCAACTTGATCAAGAACGGCGTAAGCTTCTTTAAGCGAATGAGCAATCCCTGAGCGAGCGGTATCAAGACCAATTTTTTTCATCGCCTCATCAAAGCGTTTTCGATCTTCGGCTTTATCGATAGCATCGGCTGTTGCACCTATCATTTCAACATTAAATTCTTTCAATACACCTTGTTTTTCAAGCTCTAATGCACAGTTTAATGCTGTTTGACCGCCCATGGTTGGTAAAATGGCGTCTGGCCTTTCTTGTTCAATAATCTTACGAACGCTTGTCCAATGAATGGGTTCAATATAAGTGGCATCAGCCATTTCAGGATCTGTCATGATAGTGGCTGGATTAGAGTTAACTAAAATAACACGATAACCTTCTTCACGCAGCGCTTTACAGGCTTGAGCACCAGAATAATCAAATTCACATGCTTGACCAATAACAATTGGGCCAGCGCCAATAATTAGTATACTTTTTATATCTGTTCGCTTAGCCATGATTATTGCTCCTGCTTATAAATTTTAATTAACTCAATAAAGTGGTCAAAAAGTGATGCAGCATCATGAGGCCCAGGACTGGCTTCGGGATGACCTTGAAAACTAAAAGCTGGTTTTTGATTGTGATGAATGCCTTGTAATGAACCATCAAACAGTGATTTATGCGTCGCTCGTAAATGAGCTGGTAAGCTTGCTTCATCTACAGCGAAGCCGTGATTTTGTGCAGTGATCATTACCTTATTATTTTCTAGATCTTTAACAGGATGATTACCACCATGATGACCAAACTTCATTTTGATAGTTTTAGCACCACAAGCAAGCGCAAGAAGTTGATGACCTAAACAAATGCCAAAAATAGGAATATCTGTGTTTAAAAACTGTTTAATGGCATCAATCGCATAACTGCAAGGTGCAGGATCTCCTGGACCATTAGATAAAAAGATCCCATCGGGCTTTAAAGCAAGGACTTGTTTTGCTGTCGTTTTGGCTGGTACAACAGTTAATTTACAACCACGCTCAACTAACATTCGCAAAATATTATGTTTTACACCAAAGTCGTAAGCAACAACGTGATATGGTAATTGGCTTTCTGGTTTTGGAGCAGGCTGTTGCTGTTGCCTTGTCCATATGCCTTGTGACCAAATATAACTTGTCAAACAAGTCACTTCTTTGGCTAAATCAAGCCCACTTAATCCTTTAAAATCGATCGCCTGCTGTTTAGCTATTTCGGCTTTTTCAAGTAAGGTCGTTTTGTCCGTTGCTGTTATGATGACGCCATGCTGTGCACCTTTTTCACGCAAAATACGGGTTAAGCGCCGCGTATCAATATCCGCAATGGCAATAACATTATGTTTTTTTAAATAGCTAGAAAGACAGAGTTCGCTTCGATAGTTGCTAGCTAATAATGGCAAATCACGAATAATCAAGCCTTTTGCATAAACTTGGTTCGATTCGGCATCGGTATCATTCGTTCCTACATTACCAATGTGCGGGTAGGTTAATGTAACCAATTGCTCACAGTAAGACGGATCGGTAAGAATTTCTTGGTAACCTGTCATTGAGGTGTTAAATACCACTTCCCCAACTGTTTGACCATCAGCACCAATTGATTTCCCGATAAATTGCGAACCATCTTGTAACATAAGGAGGGCATAAGTTTGCATGACTAAAAGATCCTTTGAATGAATTATCATTAATTTTGAATAAAAATTCAATTTTACCTAGCTACAAAGATACAATATTTGGTCATTTTATTACACTTTTTTGTACAAAAAAAGCAATATTATAAAAATTATTTTAATAATTAAGTCTAATTTTTGAGACTTATCTCAACATAAAGGTAAAATGTTAGGGTTATTATGATGTTTAACTTGAATTTGCATAATTATTCAAATAGAATCATTTACATCATTACGGTTATTAGGAGCTATATCATGCACGGTTTTTATCAGCGTCATTTTTTACGATTACTTGATTTTACCCCTACCGAAATCAATCAATTAATTAATCTTGCTATCGAATTAAAACAAGCCAAACAACAAGGGCAAGAACAACAACATTTGATTGGTAAAAATATTGCATTAATTTTTGAGAAAGACTCCACCCGTACACGTTGTGCTTTTGAGGTTGGTGCATTTGATCAAGGTGCAAATGTCACTTATTTAGGACCAAATGGTAGTCAAATCGGTCATAAAGAATCAATTGCGGATACCGCACGCGTGCTGGGTCGAATGTATGACGGTATTGAGTATCGTGGTTATGGTCAAGAGATCGTTGAAACATTAGCCCAATATGCTGGTGTACCAGTATGGAATGGCTTAACGACCGAAGCACATCCAACCCAAATTTTAGCCGATTTTATGACAATGAAAGAGCATATAGGCAATCGCCCATTAAGTAGCATTAAATTTGCCTATTTAGGCGATGCCCGTAATAACATGGGAAATTCGTTAATGGAAGGTGCGGCTTTAATGGGAATGGAAATTCGTTTAGTTGCACCAAAGGCCTGTCATCCCGAAGCCGAACTCGTACAAAAGTGCCAAGATATAGCAAAAAATACGGGTGCAAAAATTATCTTAACCGAAGATGTTGCCAAAGGAGTTAAAGACGTCGACTTTTTATATACTGATGTATGGGTATCAATGGGTGAGCCTAAGGAAGTTTGGGATGAGCGTGTTAAATTATTAACACCTTATCAAGTGAATGAAAATGTTATTAAACTTACCAATAATCCAAATGTCAAATTCATGCACTGTTTACCCGCTTTTCATGATATGAACACTACCGTCGGTAAACAGATGGCAGCTCAATATGGTTTAACCAATGGACTTGAAGTGACTAATGATGTGTTTGAATCTGAACATAGTATTGTTTTTGATGAAGCCGAAAACAGGCTACATACCATTAAAGCGGTAATGGTTGCAACATTAGCCAAAGATGAATAATATTGTCATAATCAATACTTAAATGCTTAGCTAAAAAATTAGGCACTTTCTTTTTGCCGGCTTAATGTCGGCAAATTTTATTTAAAAGAATATTGGATTATGACAAAACAAGAACGAAATAAAGATTTTAAAAAATTCCTCAAGTTAACCAATCCCATTCATTTTTTAGCTGTAGGACTAGGTAGTGGTTTATCTCCAATTATGCCCGGAACAATGGGATCGTTAATGGCGATTCCACTTTGGCTATTATTTTATGGTTTACAACCAGCTTTATACTGGGTATTTATTTTAGTGACTTTTATTTTTGGTTGTTTTATTTGCCAAAAAACATCGGATGATACCCAGACGCACGATTCAGGGCATATAGTATGGGATGAATTTGTTGGCATGTGGATCACCCTATTTTTTATTCCACAACTTTCTGTTATGTGGATTGCGATAGCCTTTGTAGCATTTAGGATTTTTGACATGGCAAAACCGTGGCCAATTCGTTGGTTTGATAAACGTATACCTGGCGGTTTTGGTATTATGGTGGATGATGTGATTGCAGCTATCTTTTCATCATTCACCGTTTATATCATGACATTGGTTATTTAAAATGTAATCTTATACTAAAATACATACTTTCCTGAAAGTTTTTTACAAAAATAGATTAAAACATCTTTTGCGACCATCCTAACTTAGTCGAAAGATTATTAAAATAATCATAATCTTTGGTATGAATTAAATTAAATTCATATAAAGATCGACGAATAATCACATCTTGCGTTGGTTTGACCGGTAAAATAATTTGGCTATCACAGGCAATATTTAAATCAAGCGCAGTAGTTGGAAATTTAAGATGAATTGGGTTATTGCCTTTGATAACCAAAGGTCTAACTGCTAACGAATGCGGAAACATTGGCGTAATAATTAATGCATCTAAGTGAGGCGCCAAAATAGGACCTCCAGCCGATAACGAGTAAGCGGTAGAGCCTGTTGGCGTTGCAATAATTAACCCATCAGCTCGCTGTGAAAACGCATTACGTTCATTAATGTAAACATCATAGTCAATCATATGCGCTACAGTGTTAGGAGTGACGACAATTTCGTTTACGGCGAAACTCGAATTAATCAAATTACCATTATCATAAATGGAAACTTCTAATAAGAAACGAGGATCATCCTCATATTCACCGGCAATAACAGGACTTAATTGTTCAATTACTTGTTCATGCGAGATATCCGTTAAGAAACCGAGATTACCTCGATTAACACCAATCACTTTGATTTTATAGTGTGACAAGTACCTAGCTGAACGTAGCATATTTCCATCACCACCCACAACAATGGCTAGGTCAGCTTGTTCACCAATTGCTTCTAACGAAGCGTAATGGCTAACTGGAAATTGAATATGATCCGCTAAGCGATCTTCAACTAGCACATGAATACCAAGACTAACAAGCCAATCATAAAGCACTTGATGAGTTTCGATTGCCTCTAATTTACGAGGAAGCCCAATGAGACCAATGCATTTAAAAGGTGTATTCATAAAATATCCTTGTTATTCTTTTATATAAACGATATGTATTTTTTCGTCACAGGTCAAAAAATTACATATCAATTTACTGATAAGCTTGTAATCATAAAAATTGTCCCCATAATAACCGTAATTCACTAAGTTTTCGACTACATTATTTGGAGTACCTTATGACAGAGCAAGATAAAAATATGTCAGAAAATGAAACTAACATTGACACACCAGCTGAAGAAACAACAGAGCAAGAAGCTCCAGCGCAACCAAGTCTAGAAGAGCAATTAAACGCAAAAGATGCACGTATTGCAGAGCTAGAACAAGCATTACAGTTGGCTAAAAAAAATGAAAGCGAAGCCATGATTCGTGCGCGAGCTGAAATTGATAATGTTCGTAAACGTGTTGAACAAGATGTTGATAAAGCTCGTAAATTTGCACTAGAAAAATTCTCTAATGAATTATTACCCGTTATTGATAATTTAGAACGAGCTTTAGAATCTACAGATAAAACCAACCCTGAGCATAAAGCTACTGTTGAAGGGTTAGAACTGACATTAAAATCATTCCTAGATACTGTTAAAAAATTTGGTATTGAAGTGATTAATACTGAAGATTCACAACTAAATCCTGATGTGCACCAAGCAATTAGTATGGTTGAATCACCAGAACATCAATCAGGTCAAATAGTAAATACCATCCAAAAAGGCTATACCTTAAATGGCCGGTTAATTCGCCCTGCGATGGTAATTGTTGCTAAATAGTTATCTTTAGATAGGTTAACCGCCAATCACTGTGGCGGTTAATTTTATTGATTCCGTTGCTCCTCACGAGCAAGTTTCTTCATTTTTTGTTCAATTCGTTGACGTTTTAATGGTGAAAGGTAATCAACAAAAAGTTTACCTTTTAAATGATCCATTTCGTGTTGGATACAGATAGCAAGTAACTCATCGGCATCAATTTCGTAAGGATTGCCATGGCGATCTAGAGCTTTAATTTTGATTTTTTCTGCTCTTGGCACAAATCCACGACAATCAGGAACCGATAAGCACCCTTCCTCAATACCCGTTTCACCTTCTTGGCTTATCACTTCAGGATTGATGATCACATAAACTTGGCTTTTATCTTCTGATACATCAATAACAATAATTTGTTCATGTACATCAACTTGGGTTGCTGCAAGCCCAATACCATTTTCGTCATACATGGTTTCGATCATGTTATCAATGATCGTTTGTAGCTCAGGGGTGAACTTGGTAACAGGCTTAGCAACTTTGCGAAGTCGCTCATCAGGAAAACGTAATACCGGTAAAATAGCCATAAATTCTTCGATCTACTCCTCAAATTTCGGGTTTATTCAAACTATTGCTCATTGTAAACATTTATCATACTGATGAATAGCCCTTGTTGGCTATTGGTAGTATTTATCTTATCAATTCAAGATATCTAAATCATTTAAAACGAGTGCGGAAAGATTATGATGAGTAAATATGAATTCTTATTAAGAATTTCAATGGTTGGATATGGAAAACAAAATATTTTTGAAAAAATTGGACAGCTTTTTGCTAACGGTTTACCAAGTAGCATACAAAATGTGTCTTGTTTGTTAAATAAACTAGGATTGTCGGATGTTCAATTAGTGCGTTTTTATGAAACATCATATCTTCATTTAGAACCAATACTTCAATGGTTAGAATCACCCCACCCACAAAAACACCTTATTGCTTATTGTGATAACGATTATCCTTTATTACTTAAACAAATTTGTTCTCCGCCTTTATTGTTGTTTGTTTTAGGTAATCGACAGTTATTACATTCACCTCAATTAGCCATGGTTGGAAGTCGTGAATTTAGTGAATATGGAGCACAGTGGGGAAGATATTTTGCTAGTGAATTAGCTATTAATGGTTTAACAATTACCAGCGGTTTAGCGCTTGGATTAGATGCTATTTGCCATCGTGGCGCACTTGAAGTATCGGGCCATACCATCGCAGTGTTAGGCAGCGGTTTAGCAAAAATTGCACCAAGATCAAATTTAAACTTAGCCAATGATATTTTGGAGCAAGGTGGGGCTATTGTGTCCGAATTTTTTCCATTTGAAAAAGCCAGATCCGTCTATTTTCCTCGTCGGAACCGAATTATTAGCGGGTTAAGTTTAGGAACTTTCGTGGTTGAAGCTTCAGAAAAAAGCGGCTCGTTAATTACTGCGCGCTATGCACTTGAACAAAATCGAGATGTATTTGCCTTACCAGGTGATATTAACAATGAAAACTGTAGTGGAACTCACTATTTAATTAAACAAGGCGCTTATTTAGTTTCTAAACCAGTTGATATTTTAGAGCATTATTATAGTTATTTATCAGTAGTAAATAGCTCGTGTAATCAGCTTAAAGAAGAACAGAATAATTCTATTTTGTATCCTGAAATTTTTGCTGTGATTCATCATCAACCTATCCCTGTTGATATTATTGCTCAACAAGTAAATATGTCGATTTCAGAAGTGAGCGTCAAATTATTAGATATGGAACTAGAAGGTTTAATAAAGACGGTAACAGGTGGTTATATTCGTAATCGAGTGATTTAAAATTAAAGATTTTTTTGTCAAAAAGTTTCCGGTAATTATACGTTTAAGTATAAAAACCGCCGATAAGTACCAGCGGTTCACACTATTTTTTATTTATCTTCAATTTCAAGAGCAATTTCAGATAAGATGATACCTGTGTTATCAGCATAGACAAAATCACCTGAGAAGAAAGTCACTCCACTAAAATTAACACGAATATCAATTTCACCAATGCCTTGATCTTCAGCACCAACAGGAATAGCTGCTAGAGCTTGAATGCCAATGTCGGCTTCAGCTAGATAATCAACTTGGCGAACAGCACCATAAACAATTATTCCTTCCCATTGATTTTGAACAGCAATATCTACTAGCTCTGCATCAATTAGCGCTCGACGAACAGAGCCACCCCCATCAATAACAAGGATTTTTCCTGAGCCGTCTGATTGCAAAATTTCGTATAGTAAGCCGTTATCTTCAAAACATTTAACTGTTACAGCTTGACCTGAAAACGATGCTACGCCACCAAAATTACTAAATATTGGTTCAACTACGTTAACATCTTCTGGGTAATAATCGCAAAGAATTGAAGTATCAAACTCCATTATCAAGTCTCCTTTTGCTGTGATATATAAGTTTATTTAGTATAACGCTAATGCCAAGTAAAATGATATTAAAATTAAATAAACGTGAACTAGCTCAAAATAATCCCCAAACAATAAAGTAAATTAGTCAATAAAGCAAGTTTGACCATCTGTAATAATAAAGGTACCCCTTCTTTGTGCGTATTAAATTGAAAAACCATATAAATATGCTTAATAAATAACGGTAATGTTAATATAAACAAACCGCTCCAGATTGTTTGTAATTTATTGTATGCAAATAAACTTAGCGAACAAAATGCTATGAGTAATAGCAATAAATGATAATATCGCCCCATACATTTACCAATCATTACCACTAAAGTACGCTTATTACTTTTTCGATCTAGTTCTATATCACGAAGGTTATTGATATTAAGCACTGCAACGGATAACAAACCACAGCCTAAAGAAGGTAAAATAATGGATAAAGAGAATACCTTAGTTTGCAAGTAGAAACTACCCATGACACCAATCAAACCAAAAAAAGTAAGTACTGATAGATCGCCAAATCCAATATAGCCGTAAGGTTTTTTACCTATGGTATAAGTTATTGCGGCAACAATAGATAATAATCCTAATAATATAAAAATAAATAATTCATAAATATTATTACAAGCAAATATAAGCAAAATCAGCCCAAATAAAATACATAAAAAAATATTAATCCATAGCGCTATTTTTAGCTGCTTAAGTGTAATTAAGCCTAATTGTATACCTCGATTATGGGCAGTAAGATTGTTTTGATCGCTACCTTTAATTTCATCTCCGTAATCATTGGCTAGATTAGAAAGAATTTGTAACAATGATGCTGTAATTAATGAAAACAGTAGTATCCAAAAACTAAATTGATGTTGCCAATAAGCTAGTGCATTACCTACTAATATCGCAGAAAGAGAAAGAGGTATGGTTTTTAACCGTAAACTAATAATCCATGGGTAAAATTTATTGTACATTCAAAGCGTTATTATTTTTAGTGAAAACTATAAATCATAATAACAGGAATACTGAATTAATTCACTGTGTTAGTAATAAAAAGCTCCTTCAGTAAAACTCAGATTATTTTCCGTATATGCACTTTACCCATATTTATCATTTAGCTACGCATTTTTGAATATCGAAACGTTTTCATTTTTCTAAATATACTTCTAACTTTTCCTTCTCGTAAGGCTGATATGAAAATACCTAACGAGCTATATATTACTCCTAGTAAAAGTATCATAAATATATTTAGCCAGTTATCTGATAAGCTTAACCCCATTTGATTCACTCCTGCAATCATATTGGTTGCCCAAGTTGAAGGTAGAGAATAAGAAACACATTGCACCCATAATGGCATTGCATCAATAGGCCAAATGGTTCCTGAAAGATAGAAAACAGGTGTGGTTAAAAATGCTAATGTAAGATATATCATCTCAGTACGGCGTAAACATTCTGTTAGTAATTTGCTCAAACCTAGCGCACCAAGCAATAATGGAAATGTCATGATTAATATTTCGGGAATGCTAGCTAATTGCCGATAACCAAGTATCCAAGGCCATAAACCAAATAATACAATAGATAAAAATAACCAAATAGGTAATAACCCACATAAACTGCCAAAGACAACAATTTTAGGCGGTTTGCCTTGGGGTAGCGAATTTAGGGTGATATTAGTACGAGTTGAAGCAATTAAAAAAGAGTGTTGTAACAACATGACTAACAAACCTGGAAAGGTAATGGCGGCAAAACTGATGCCTGCATTATAAAGTGGTTCGGTTTGACCTTTTATAGGTGATAAAATAATATTGATCTGTTTATCTGAAAATCCGTTATTACGCATTATTTTAGTATTATATTCAGTCAATATCTGCTGATATATCCCTTTTATATCAACTTGTATTAAACCATTAGCTAAACGACTTGAAGCATCACCATATGCAGGAATTGTAACTTCTTCACCATTTATTAGACGCTTTTCAAAATCTCTTGGAATTGTGATCACAGCAAAAAGTTTACGATTATTGATATCATCATAAGCCTGAAGAGAGCTTTCATAAATAATTGTATCAATTTTTGAACTTGTTTCTAATGAGCGAATTAAACCACGGCTTGTTGGAGTATGATCTTGATCAACAATTGCTATCGGTAAATTAGTGATAGTTCCATTAATATAAACAAGGCTCATTAATGATACTGACAATAGTAACAATAACCACATTGGTCGTCCTAACAGATAAAAGAATATTTTTATAAATGAAGACCAAAATATTTTAATCATCTAAATTTATCCTCTTACTGTGAATGTAAACGCCTTACTAGACGCTTTCTGACTAACACGGTAATAATAATTGGATAGATCATTAAAATTCCGCATGTTTTTAACACCGACAAATAACTAGAGTGACGCAAAAACAGATCGAACAGCTTATTTAGTGCATAAGTTAATGGTTCAAGTGAAGAGATAAATCTAGCAATCCATGGCATGGATAGTTCAGGTACAACAACACCAGAATAAGTTAATGCAAGTCCAACTAAAATACCTATATAAGTATAGGCATCAATAGGAGTTTTAGTAAAAGTGTATAGCAAAATACCAATGCTTTGTGCTGCAATAACATAGAAAAATACCACTATCATCATGGCAAACGGAGAACCTGATACACGCGCATTAGAAAACAAAACGAGCATGGCAATTTCAAAAATAAGCAGCATAGTAAACCAAATTGTATAAGGTGCTAATTTCCCTAAAACAAAAGGGTAGCTAGGACGAGTTCGCTTTGGCAACTGTGCTAAAATGTGAATTGTTGTGGTTACAACAAATAGCTGCAATAAATGCACTACTGCGGAAAATTGTTGGAAGTACATTGAGTTACCACTAGCATTAAATAAACCATCATAATTAAAGTTAACTTTTGCCAATGGGGGAACTGGCATGCCAATACTAGTAGCCATGGTGGTTCGATATTGGGTATTGATTGTTGCTATCAACCCAGAATAATCCATGATCGAATATAATCCAGCACTATAATATAACGCATTATAGTAAAGCATTGGTGTAGGTTGGCGACCTGATAATACATCCGCTTCAAAATTAGGTGGAATATAAAGTAGCGCATAAATTTTTGCTTTTTGCAGATCACGCTCAGCATCAAAAAGTTGGCTATCATAATTGATAAGATCTGCATGTGCTGCAGCATTAAGATTACGCACGAGTTCGCGTGATAAAGTACTCTTATCTTGATCAAGATAACCTACTGGTAAATCATATAATACACCTCGATAAAAAATACTACTAATTAACACAAAGATAATTAGTGGCATAATCCACATTAGCCAGTGAAAGGTAAATCGCCTAAAAATTTGTGGTATTTCGGCGTTAAACGCCTCTTTAAAACGATGCCAGAAATCTAACATTATTTGTCTAGCTTCCATAATGTGCTCATACCTGCACGTAAACCTTCAACAGGTGCAATAGGATAGAGTCTGACTTCAAAGGTTTTTAAATCAAAATCTCCTGTTGCTCTTGTTGCACGTTTAGTTGCATAATCGCCCATTGGTGCTATATAACGGATTTCAGCTTCAATCTCTTTGTGATTGAGTGCAGGTACTTCAAGTATAATATGATCGCCTTTGCGAATATTAGACATAATATCTTCACGCAAGTTAAATACAAAATAAGCTTGAGGTAGTTGAATCACTGTTAACAATGGACTGTTAGCGTTAAACAATTCGCCGAATTCAGCAGGAATAGAACCAATTTCACCTGCTACTTGCGCTTTAACTTGTAAATCATCATATTGTATTTGTAGCTGTTTAAGTTGCTCTCCAGCTTCTTCCAATTTGGCAGCATAAATTTCACGTTGCTCAATGCGATCTCCATTTTTAGCTTGGTCTAAATTAGCTTGTGCTGATTGAACTTGTTGAAAAGCTGAGTCACGTGTTTTTAAAGCATTATCTAAGATAGATTGAGAAACATAACCTTTGGCCGAAATAGCTTTGTTACGCTCATATTCTTTGGAAGCATTATCATATGTTACCTTTGCTTGCTCAAGAATTGCTTCATAATAACGAATGCTTTCTTCACGAGTTCCATGCTCCGAAAGTGCTAATTGAGCTTTTGCTTGGTCTCGCGCTGCTTCAGCCGCTTTGACTTGAGCTAAAAGCTCAGGGCTATCGAGAGTAATAAGAATATCACCAGGTTTAACGTCATCACCTCGATGAACATGAATAAATTGCACTCTACCTTTGGCTTTAGAAGCAACGCTAACATTCGGTGCATCAACTTCTCCTTGTAGGATAAACTGACTATTGTGTGAGCGAATTAAAATCGTCATTGATATTAAAATAACGATTAACGCAATAATAGTAAAAACTTTTTTGTTCATAAAATTTTGTATAGAGTGGTATTAAAGAGATAAGAAATAGAGAATTAAAATTATTATATACTTTGTAAAATAAGCATATGTAAAATTTACTCTCTCCCATTATACGAAAATTGCTTTATTTACACAAAGCATATCAATTTAATTTAAAAATGAATTAATATCAATACTAAGTTATTATAGTGGTAACTGATTTTTTATATCTACTTAAAATAAATTTTATTAATTATAAAATGATACTTTAATAGGTTTTATTTATAAGTGATATTAGTCAAATAAAATAGATAAAAACCTACTTATTTAGTAAACTATTAAAAAATAAAAATTTAAGGTATTTAATATGGTTAAAATAATTATTATTGGTGGTGGCGCAGGAGGATTAGAATTAGCAACTGATCTCGGCGATAAATTAGGGAAAAGTAATCAAGCCGAGGTTACACTAATAGATAAAAATACTTATCATATTTGGAAACCTTTATTACATGAAGTTGCTACTGGTATTCTAAATGAGCAAGCTGATAAAATTGATTATGCTGAACAAGGACAACAACACCATTTTCAATTTATTCAAGGCACCTTTACTAATCTTAATCGTGAAGAAAAGCATGTTATTATTGAGAATTCAAATAGTGAATCTATTTCTGTACCATATGATACATTAGTTGTGGCAATAGGAAGTACTTCAAACGATTTTGGCACACCTGGAGTTAAAGAACATTGTATCTTTTTAGATGACCAAAACGCTGCAATTCGTCTACGTGAAACACTGATTACAAAATTTGCTAGTTTTTGTTCAATTATTGATGAACATGAAACGACGACTGAAGATAAAATTCGTATTGCTATTGTTGGTGGTGGCGCAACAGGTGTTGAATTAGCTTCTGAGTTACCTCATATGGTTGAAACATTTGGCAACTGTGGTCGTAATAAAATGTGTTCTGATTTGCTTGATGTATCTATTATTGAAGCAACTGACCGTATTTTACCTGCTTTACCTGAAAAAACGGCATTAAATATTACCGATACCCTTCAAAAACGTGGTATTCATGTATTAACAAAAACCATGATAACCAAGGCGGAAAGTAACGGCTTTTATCCAAAGGAAGGCGATATTATTAGCGCAGATATTATGATTTGGACTGCAGGTGTAAAAGCGCCAGACTATTTAAAAGATATTGCTGGTTTAGAATCAAGCCGTTCGAATCAACTGGTAGTTAAACCAACATTACAAACAACGCGCGATGATAATATTTTTGTTATTGGTGATTGTGCTTATGCTATGCAAAACAGCGGCCGAGCCTCACCTGCTACAGCACAAGCCGCACATCAAATGGCAAAAATATGTTATGAAAATATCATTAACATGTTAAATAATAAACCCATGAAATCATTTAATTATGTTGATAATGGAACGATTATTTCTCTCCATGATACAGCACAAGGTGTAGTTAAAATTGCTGGTAAACGCGAAATGAATGTTAAAGGTTTTTTTGCTTTAACTATTCATCGTTTGTTATACCGTATGCATCAAGCAAGCTTATTAGGTATTTTCAAAACAATTCGATTTGTTAAGGCTAGTAAAGAGATGTATAAAAATAAATTTGCTTCTATTTTTACTCATCAAGACTAGTTTCCCATTTAGATAGCTACTTACAAATACTATTTTATAAGTAGCTATTTTATAATTTATAACATTATTTACAGGTAAGGGGAATTTAATACGTTTTATTATATTATTTATGCTGTCTGTCTCTAGTTAGCTTTTTAGTATTGCTAGTTATAAACCTCAAGATAGTGATTTTATTTTTCCATCCACACAATCAACAAAGTCTGGCTGTTGAACAAGCAACAAACTCTCCATACATTCATATGGTAATTATTTTTAATACAAATGGTAAGCCATATATTTTTGAAACGGCTAATAAAGTAATTTATACACCACTAACTAGTTGGGTTTCACGTGGTAAAATAAAAAATTACGTTATCACACGATTAAAAAATCACAATTTATCTAGGATGTATTTATCTTTGATGGCAGTTTTTAAATGACATAGTGAACGTTATAATAATTTTGCCAAAAATAACCATAACTTAGTTCATTATACCGTTAACAATGTTAACAGATAAGCAGTGGGAAGGAAACGCGACTGAAAATAATGAAAAGTACGAATCGAGTTTATAATAAAACAGAATATAGGGTGACATTTGAGGAAATACTGTTCCAAATAAGAACAGGTATTTCTTGGCGAGATTTGCCGACTACATTTAGTGAATGAAATACAGTTTATAGATGTTTTAATTTATGGTTTAGAAAAAAGTATATTAATGTATATTATCAAATAATTATTAAGTATAGCTGATTTCGAATGGATTTTCCTCGATGGTCTATTGTGCAAGCACATCAACATAGCTCAGGTGCAATAACTCAACATTTAGAACAAATAGGAATTATGCCAGCATGTTATCGCTGGTATTTATACTTTTGTGGCTACCAATGTATTGTTGATTAATATATAAACACAAAAGATCAGCAGTCTATAATTACAACTTAATTTTTACATGGTACACTTTGTGGCGTCATCTACAAGAAATCAATTTAGGTAATAATATGAAAAAAATAACTATACTGATATTGTTAATGTCATGGCCACTAGTATCTTTAGCCAAAGGACCTAATTGTTATACTTGGCCTATGAACATGACCATGGTTTGGATGAAAAATGAAAAGATAGTAGATATCCAAGACTTGGATGAATCAAAAACCAAAATAATGCAATTGGCCTCAGAGAAAATAAAAAAAGATTTATATACGCAAATTTATCACTTTATTTTTTATGATAAGAATGGTAATAGTTACGAAGTTATTACAAAAAGCCAAGCATCATACGAAGAATGTTCAATGAGTGATGTGAATAAATATCTAATATCCAAAAGCCAAGTTCATCAATAGGTTATCTAATAATAGGTAAGTAAACTCGGTATTTTAGACTATTTTTAGTCAACGATATAGGTAAAAAAGAATAATTTAAGGTAATTATATGAAAAAGCTTTCTTTATTAATATTGTTAATATTATGTCCAATTCTATCCTTTGCTAAAGGGCCAGATTGCCATAATCACGCTCTGAATAAGGCTAAAGAGTGGTTGCAAAGTAGTAATATAGTGGAGATTGAAAACTTGAATCAATCAAAATTGAGAATAACACTTTTAGCATCTGAACAGAAAAGTAAGGGTTTATATACACAAATTTACCACTTTGTTTTGTATGATAATCAAAATAAATCTTACGAAGTCATCACAAAAAATGAAGATTCTGATAAAGAATGCTCAATAGGTAACGTTGATAGTTATTTAGTAGCAAAACGCCAGGTTGATTATTTTGATTAATTAGTGAAATTACTAAAGATTTCAGACGTGTTTAACCAAACTATATTATTGCTTTATCAATTATTTAGCTAAATGAATACGGCAAGACAAAAAATTAAAGGTTGTAAAATGAAAAAAAATTTCTTAATTATTGGGCTAATAATGTGGCCTATAATCTCTTTTGCTAAAACACCTAATTGTGCAAATGCTTTCATGAATAATGCGGCTTGGTGGATGCAATATGATGGAGGAATCGTTGAGATGGCTGATTTAGATCCATCAAAAACAACAGTAACATTATTGGCATCAGAAAAAAAGAAAAATACAAATAATATGATAAAGAAAAAATATGTATATACTCAAATTTATCGCTTCGTTTTTTATGATGATAGTGGCAATAGCTATCAAGTTATAACAAAAGGTGATGCGGTAGAAATTAACGAAAATGATATTACTGAATTTTGTTCAGCAGGATTGAGCGACGTTTATTTTGTATCGAAAAATAATTTAAGTGTAGATAGTAAATAATTCGATTGATTAACTAATCTTTTTTAGCTTTAATTTGGATATAGAATGGGTACAACTCACAGGTTAAATGTTGGAAAGCCCTTTAGCAATCAACTTATCGGAAAGTTAAAAAAGGCTACTTGTAATACCAAATAGCCTTTTGTGTATGATAAAACATCAAAAAGCAAACTATTGACCCATGCGGCGAGTCAATTCGATAACGCGAATTTTTGCCAAAGCTTTTGATAATTCAGCAGATGCTTGTGCAAATGACATATCATCGCTTGGGTGATTAATATGTTCTTGTGCTTGTCTTACTGCTTCTTGTGCTCTTGCTTCATCTAAATCTTCACCACGAATTGCAGTATCTGCCAAGATAGTTACGATGTTAGGTTGTACTTCTAAGATGCCACCAGATAGATAAATAAACTCTTCTTCACCATCCGCTTTCACAATGCCGACCATGCCTGGTTTTATGGTTGTGAGTAAAGGGGTATGGCCAGGATAAATCCCAAGTTCACCTTCCTTACCTGTGACTCTGATTCGCTGAACATCACCCGAAAACAGGTGAGATTCAGCACTAACAACTTCTAATTGATAGGAAGTTAGTGCCATAATACGATCTCCATTAATACGATCTTCGTTCAATGAATCTCTTAGAGAGATTTTGCCTTCTCAATCGCTTCATCAATTGAACCAACCATATAGAATGCTTGTTCAGGAATATGGTCATAATCACCATTCATGATTCCTTTAAATGCACTGATCGTATCTTTTAAAGGTACATATTTTCCTGGTGAACCAGTAAATACTTCTGCAACAAAGAATGGTTGAGATAAGAAGCGCTGAATTTTACGTGCACGAGCAACGATCAATTTATCATCTTCAGATAACTCATCCATACCAAGAATAGCAATAATATCTTTTAATTCTTGATAACGTTGTAGAATTGATTGAACACCACGGGCACAATCATAGTGCTCTTGACCAACAACTAAAGGATCTAATTGACGACTAGTTGAATCTAATGGATCCACTGCCGGATAGATACCTAAAGAAGCAATTTGTCGACTTAATACGATTGTCGCATCTAAGTGAGCAAAGGTTGTTGCTGGTGATGGGTCAGTCAAGTCATCTGCTGGCACATACACCGCTTGGATTGAAGTAATCGAACCGGTCTTAGTTGAAGTAATACGTTCTTGTAGTAACCCCATTTCTTCAGCTAATGTTGGTTGATAACCTACTGCCGATGGCATACGACCTAATAACGCAGATACTTCAGTACCAGCTAATGTATAGCGATAAATATTATCGATGAATAATAAAACATCTTTACCTTCGTCACGGAATTTTTCAGCCATAGTTAAACCAGTTAACGCAACACGTAAACGGTTTCCTGGTGGCTCATTCATTTGGCCGTAAACTAATGATACTTTATCAAGTACGTTTGATTCTTTCATTTCGTGGTAAAAGTCATTACCTTCACGAGTACGTTCTCCCACACCAGTAAACACTGAGTATCCTGAGTGTTCAATAGCGATATTACGGATCAACTCCATCATGTTAACGGTTTTACCTACACCAGCACCACCAAACAGACCAACTTTACCACCTTTAGCAAATGGACAAATTAAGTCGATAACTTTAATACCTGTTTCAAGTAGTTCGGTTGAGTTTGCAAGTTCTTCATAGGTTGGGGCTGCACGGTGAATCGCCCAACGTTCTTCTTCTCCAATAGGACCTGCTTTATCAACAGGATCACCAAGTACGTTCATAATACGACCTAGTGTTTTTGTACCAACAGGTACTTCAATGCCGTGACCAGTGTTTACTACGTCAAGTCCACGTCTTAAACCATCAGATGAACCCATTGCGATACAACATACAACGCCACCACCTAATTGTTGCTGAACTTCCAGAACTAATTTTTCAGTGCCTGTTTCCACTTCTAATGCATCATATACCTTTGGTACTGCATCTTCTGGGAATTCGACATCAACCACCGCACCGATGATCTGGACAATCTTTCCAGTAGCCATTTTTAATCCTCTACGTCTTTTTCTTAACTATAAGCCAATATTTAGCACTAACCTGAAACAGCGGCTGCACCGGATACAATATCAATTAATTCATTAGTAATAGCACCTTGACGTGCCTTGTTATACACAATTTGTAATTCATTAATTAGGTTTGCACCGTTATCCGTTGCCGCTTTCATGGCCACCATTCTTGCTGCTTGTTCACTCGCTAAATTATCAACCACTGCTTGATAGACTTGTGATTCAATATAGCGACGTAAAATCACGTCTAATAGTGATTTAGCATCAGGCTCATAAATATAATCCCATGATGAAGCTTTGAGTTTTTTATCTTCTGATGGTGGTAAAGGTAATAATTGCTGAATTGTCGGCTTTTGTGACATCGTATTAATAAATTTGTTTGTGACAATATATAATCTATCAATTTTACCGTTGTCATATGCCTCAAGCATTGTTTTTACCGGCCCAATTAAATCGGATAAATTTGGTTCATCGCCCAAATTAGTAGCTTGAGTTAAGATGTTCGCTTTCACTGACGAGAAAAACGAAACACCACGCGAACCAATTAAAGCAACATCAGCTTCAACACCTTTTTCCTGCCATGCTGACATATCAGCAATGACAGTTTTAAAAAGATTGATATTTAAACCACCACATAAACCACGATCGGTTGAAATGATAAGATAGCCAACTCGCTTTACATCTCTTTCTTCTAAATAAGGATGTTTGGCGCCTATCTGAGCTAACGCTAAATGTCCAATTACTTCACGAATCATTTCGGCATATGGTCGACTAGCAGCCATTCTATCTTGCGTCTTACGCATTTTAGAATTGGCAACCATTTCCATCGCTTTAGTGATTTTTTGCGTACTTTGGATACTGGCAATTTTTGTTCTAATCTCTTTTGCATTAGCCATTTTTTACCTCACCCTTACCATGTTTGAGTTGATTTAAAGCTTTCAAGTAATTCTTTTAGCTTAGCTTCAATCTCATCATTGTAATTACCTGTTCCATCAATTGATTTAACAAAATCGGCATATTGACTATGGGCATAAGCAAGTAGTGCTGTTTCAAATGGTAATACTTTAGCTAATTCTACATCTTCAAGATAACCACGTTCAGCGGCGTAAAGTACTATTGATTGTTCAGCAACAGTCATTGGCGAGTATTGCTTTTGTTTTAACAATTCTGTTACTTTTTCACCGTGACTTAATTGGTTTCTTGTTGCTTCATCTAAGTCTGATGCAAATTGAGAGAACGCAGCTAATTCACGATACTGTGCAAGCGCAGTACGAATACCACCTGATAATTTTTTCATTATCTTAGTTTGTGCAGCACCACCCACACGTGAAACCGAAATACCAGGGTTAACCGCAGGGCGGATACCTGAGTTAAATAGGCTAGTTTCAAGGAAAATCTGACCATCAGTAATCGAAATTACGTTAGTTGGTACGAATGCTGAAACGTCACCAGCCTGAGTTTCAATAATTGGTAATGCTGTTAATGAGCCTGTTTTTCCTTTAACTTCGCCTTTAGTGTACTCTTCAACATAGGCTTCGTTGACTCGCGCTGCGCGTTCAAGTAAGCGAGAATGAAGATAAAATACATCACCAGGATAAGCTTCACGTCCAGGCGGACGACGAAGTAATAGCGAAATTTGACGGTAAGCAACAGCTTGTTTAGATAAATCATCATAAACAATTAATGCATCTTGACCACGATCGCGGAAGTATTCACCCATTGCACAACCAGCATATGGCGCTAAGTATTGTAACGCAGCTGATTCAGACGCTGATGCTACAACCACAATTGTGTTTTTAAGTGCACCATGCTCCTCAAGTTTACGTACAACATTGGCAATAGTTGATTGTTTTTGACCAATGGCAACATAAATACATTTTACACCAGAGTCGCGTTGGTTGATGATTGCATCGACAGCAAGTGCTGTTTTACCTGTTTGACGGTCACCGATGATAAGTTCACGTTGACCTCGTCCAATTGGAATCATTGAGTCAACGGCTTTATAACCAGTTTGTAATGCTTGGTCAACGGATTTACGATCGATAACACCGGGTGCAACTACTTCTACTGGTGAAAAACCGTCATGTTGAAGTGAGCCTTTACCATCAATTGGTTCACCTAGTGTGTTAATAACGCGGCCTAATAAACCTTCACCAACTGGTACTTGCAAAATACGGCCAGTACATTGTACTTTCATACCTTCAGACAAGTCTTCGTATGGCCCCATGACTACCGCACCGACGGAGTCTCTTTCAAGGTTTAATGCCATTGCATATCGGCCACCTGGTAATGCAATCATTTCGCCTTGCATTACATCAGTTAATCCGTGGATTCGAAGGATACCATCACTTACAGATATGATAGTTCCTTCATTGTGAGCATCACTCACAATATTGAACTGAGCTATCCGCTCTTTAATTAGTTCACTTATTTCAGTTGAATTTAGCTGCATTGTCAGTCCCCTTAAGACTGTAGAGCGTTATTTAAACGATTTAAACGCCCTCTGATACTACTATCAATAACCATATCGCCCGTACGAATAATAAAACCAGAAATGAGCGATTTATCTATATGACATTTTAGTTTTACTTTTCGTGATAAACGTTTTTCGACAGCGACAGAAATTTTATTAAGTTGCTCATTAGTTAGTTCACTGGCAGAAATTACATCAACATCTGCTTGTGATTCTCTATCTAAACAATATTGTTCAAACAAGATTAACACTTCAGGAAGAAGTGATAATCGTTTGTTTTCAGCCATAATCTTAATAAAATTAGTACTAAACTCATCTAACACATCTTTACAAATGTTGATGAGTAAATTAGCCACCGAATCAGTTTTCATATCAGATGTTAAGACACTTCTTATTTTAGTATCTTTACTCACTTCAGATGTTAGCACTAACATTTTATGCCATGATTCGATGCTGTTATTTTCTACCGCAAATTCGAAAACGGCTTTAGCATAAGGGCGAGCAATCGTAATTAAGTCAGCCATTGCTCTATTCTCCTTATAGTTCAGCTACGAGTTTATCAATGATGTCGCTATTTGCGGCTTCATTAACAGAACGTTCAATAATTTTTTCTGCACCAGCAATAGCGAGTGTAGCGACTTGTTGTTTAAGCTCTTCTCTTGCTCGTTTGCGTTCAGCTTCTACTTCGGCAAGTCCTTGAGCAACAATTCGTTCTTTTTCGCGAGAAGCTTCTTGTTTTGCTTCTTCAAGAATGATTGCTTTGCGTTTATTCGCTTGCTCAATAATTGCATTAGCCTCAACCTTAGCCTGTTGCATTATGTCAGATGTATTCGCTTTGGCTAATTCCAAATCTTTTTTTGCTGTTTCTGCTGAAGCAAGTCCTTCGGCTATCTCTTTTTGGCGTTTTTCAATCGCGCCAATAACAGGAGGCCAAACAAACTTCATACAGAACCAAACAAACAATACAAATGTAATTGCTTGGCCGAGGAGAGTTGCGTTCATATTCATGACACGATTCCCCCTTAAATTTTTATTAACCTGCAACCACGAAGATAACGTAAAGTGCAATACCTACACAGATCATTGGGATTGCATCAACTAGACCCATAACGATAAAGAATTGAGTACGTAACATAGGCATTAATTCCGGTTGACGAGCAGCACTTTCTAAAAATTTACCGCCTAATAAACCAACACCAACTGCACCACCAATTGCAGCTAATCCCATCATAATGCCTGCGGCTACAAATAACATTTCCATTATATACTCCAGTTTATTAACAAAAAAATATTAAAATTAATGATCTTCCGTTGCCGACGCCATAGCTAAATAGACGATCGTCAACACCATAAAAATAAAAGCTTGTAACGTAATTATTAAAATATGAAAAATGGCCCATGGTAACGATAATACCCACTGTGACCACCAAGGTAATAATCCAGCAATTAAGATGAAAATAAGCTCACCTGCATACATATTTCCGAAAAGTCGAAGCCCTAAAGAAACAGGCTTTGCTAATAGGCTAACTAATTCAAGTACTAAATTAATAGGTGCAAACGCCCAGTGATTAAATGGATGCAAGGTATATTCTTTAACAAACCCTGAAATCCCTTTGTACTTGATCGAGTAAATGATGATAAGTGCAAACACACCTAAGGACATCGACATAGTAATGCTTACATCTGCGGTTGGTACAACTCTCAAGTGTGACAGACCTAGGTACTGACCTGCATAAGGTAGAAAATCAACAGGGATAAGATCCATTAAATTCATCAAGAAAACCCAAATAAACACAGTTAATGCTAACGGCGCAATGAGTTTATTTTGACCAGTAAACATGTCCTTAACAGTATTATTGACAAATTCGAAGATCATTTCTACTGCACATTGCAGTTTACTTGGGACACCACTGGTGGCTTTTCTTGCTACACGATGGAATATCCACAAAAAAATAACACCAAGTAAGATCGAAAAGAACAATGAGTCAAGATTTAAGGTCCAAAAACCAGAACCTACTTGCAAGTTCTCAAGATGATGCTTGATATAAGCTTGTGGTGAAGCTGGAGAGGAAACCGACATATAACCCTCTTAACCTATTTTTAAAAAATAAAAAATATTGCTCATGTTTTCAGTTGAAAGATATAAGCAATTGCTGTAATAATCTGAAGTTACTATTTTAAACCTAATTGCCTATAACAAGTCAACCTTTGATTAACAAAATTAAAATTTTAGACACTTTTTACTAATTTTACGTAAATGCACGCAACTTCTTTTACTATTCTAACTTCAATATAGCTCAATTAATGGCTTAATTAATGGGCATGATTGGGGGTATTTTTAGGCTTTAACTGCTGTAGCGATAGTTTCTGCCAACTTTTGCACTTCGTTTTCATTGCTTCCTTCTACCATAACACGAATTAGCGGTTCGGTTCCTGATTTACGGATCAAAACTCGACCATTATGACCAAGCTGTTTTTCTGCATGTTTAATTGCCGCTTTTACTTCATCACTATTTAAGGGGTCGTTTTCACCTGAAAACCGAACATTAATTAATACTTGTGGTAACATTGTCATACCACTGCACAAGTCAGCCAATGACATATCATTACGAATCATTGCTGCTAATACTTGTAAGCCAGCAATAATACCATCACCAGTGGTGGTTTTATCTAATAATAAAACATGTCCCGAATTTTCGGCACCTAAGCGCCAATTTTTTTCGATTAGTTTTTCAAGTACATAACGATCACCAACTTTAGCACGAGCAAATGGGATACCGAGATTTTTAAGGGCAATTTCAAGCCCCATATTGCTCATTAATGTACCGACAACGCCACCTTTTAGTTGACCTTGTCTTAATGCTTCACGGGCAATGATATAGATAATTAAATCGCCGTCAATTTTTCGACCTTCGTGATCAACCATGATAATGCGGTCACCATCGCCATCTAAGGCAAAACCTAAATTGGCTTTTTCATCAATAACTCGTTTAGCAAGCGCTTTTATGTCAGTTGCGCCACAGTTTTCATTGATGTTAACACCATCTGGCTCACAACCAATTTTTATTACTTGTGCTCCTAGTTCTCGTAATACTTTTGGTGCTATGTGATAGGTGGCACCATTAGCGCAATCGACAACAATTTTTAATCCAGACAAACTTAAATCATGGTCAAATGTGCTTTTACAAAATTCAATATAACGCCCTGCAGCGTCGGTAATACGGCTAGCTCGACCAAGTTGTTTGGATTCAACGCAATCGATCTCTTTTTCAAGTTCGGCTTCAATTTCTAGTTCGATTGTATCATCAAGCTTTTTCCCTTCGGTTGAAAAGAATTTAATACCATTGTCATAAAAAGGATTGTGCGAGGCAGAAATGACAACGCCGGCATCAGCACGAAAAGTGCGGGTTAAATAGGCAATTGCCGGGGTTGGCATTGGTCCTGTAAACGCAGCGGCAACACCAGCAGAAGCAAATCCCGCTTCTAGTGCTGATTCAAGCATGTAGCCTGAAATGCGGGTATCTTTACCGATTAATACTTTTTTAACGCCATCTTTGGCTAGCACTCGCCCAGCAGCCCAGCCTAATTTAAGCGCAAAATCTGGTGTAATAGGATACTGGCCAACTTTACCGCGAATCCCATCTGTACCAAAATATTTTCGATTAGACATGATATTCCCTCACACTAACATTTATTATTTCTAACAACTATCTTTTGATAAAAAGTATATTTTAATTTGTGAAAAACTTTCAGGAAAGTATACTTTTTAATATAAAACTACTCTCGATTATCATTGGCAAATTTTAATAATCCTTGGCTCTCTTTAATAAAACGTTCGGCATAACTACCAAACCATTGAGTTACTTCGTTAAAACTTTTAATAAATTTAGTTTTGTCACGTAGTTCAATAAGTTTGACCATTTGCCCAAAGCGTTCATAGTAGCGTTTGATTAATTCAATATTATCATCTGACGCCATGATGATATCGGCATAAAGCTCAGGATCTTGAGCAAATAATCGCCCAACCATCATCAATTCAAGGCGATAAATTGGTGAAGAAAGTGCGATCAATTGCTCTAAATCGGCCTGTTCTCGTTGCAAATTGACACCATATGAGAACGAAGTGAAATGGCGTAATGCTTGGATGAATGACATGCATTTGTCATGCTCCTTGGCATTAATCGCACATAAATTGGCACCCCAAATACGCATTTGTTCAATTAGCCATTGGTATTTATCTGGATATCGCCCTTCACAATAAACAATAATTTGTTTGGCTAAATTTGGTACATCTGGACCAAACATTGGGTGTAAACCGACTACAGGCCCTTGATGTTTATCAAGCATTGCCTGGAGAGGCTTGGCTTTTATGGATGTAAAATCCGTTAAAATACAATCTTTGGGTAATGGTGGTAGTTGTTTAATGACTTCACAGGTTTTGTTAATAGGTACTGTCACGATAACAGCCACTGCATCAGTAACCACTTCGGCTGCTTGATGCATAGTTTTGGAGCCTAATGTTTTAACCTGATAGCCAGATAGGGTAAATAAACGAGCAAACAATCGTCCCATTTGCCCATTACCACCAACAATCACTATTGATCCTTGACCACTATAGACTTTTTTAAAACCTTTATCATTTTCGCTAATATAAGACTCACGCATTAAACGACGTAAAATATCTTCTATTAAATTGGGGGATATACCTACTTTTTCAGCTTCATGTCGCCTTTTAGCTAACATATCCGCTTCACGATTGGGATCATAAATCGGAATGCC
Source organism: Gilliamella sp. (assembly GCF_024104075.1). NCBI lineage: Bacteria > Pseudomonadati > Pseudomonadota > Gammaproteobacteria > Orbales > Orbaceae > Gilliamella > Gilliamella sp. The sequence continues at coordinate 55,460 of NZ_JAGGHR010000003.1, forward strand.
ATGTTTGCTTTTTACTTCGCCAACTTCGGCAACTAATGCTAATCGCTTTGTAATTAAAGATAAAATGGATTTATCAACTTCATCGATTTTATCGCGCAAGGCAAGTAATTCCGTAGACATATTTAGTGATTCCCTTTATCACAAATGGTGGTTTTTATTGTAATAGCTTAACAGTATAACGTATTTTTGTTACGATGCGTATTTAGTTTATAACATGGAATTAAATATAATAAATTTATTATGAAAGTTATCTCGTTTAATATTAATAGCCTTCGCGCTCGAATTCATCAATTATCAGCAATTATTGAGACACACCAACCAGATATTATTGGTTTACAAGAAACTAAAGTTCATAACGATCAGTTTCCCATTGATGAATTAGCACAGTTTGGTTATCACTTACATTATCACGGACAAAAAGGGCATTATGGAGTAGCGTTGTTAACCAAGCAACAACCTTTGTCTGTGCAATGTGGCTTTCCAAACGATAGTGATGATGCTCAATGTCGTTTGATCATAATTGAGTTACCTACTAGTCAAGGTAATTTAACAATAATTAATGGTTATTTTCCTCAAGGTGAAAGTTTACATCATGAAATTAAATACCCTGCTAAACGTAAATTTTATAATGATTTAATACAGTATTTACAAGATCGTCAATTAAATAATCAACTAACTTTAGTCATGGGCGATATGAATATTTGCCCAACCGATTTAGATATAGGCATTTCCGAAGATAGCCGTAAACGATGGCTTCGTACAGGAAAATGTTCATTTTTACCGGAAGAACGAAAATGGATAAACAACTTAATGTCTCTCGGTTTTATTGATACTTACCGCAATGCTCACCCAACTGAACTTGAGTATTCTTGGTTTGATTATCGTACTAAAGGTTTTGAAACCCATAATGGGTTAAGAATTGATTTAATATTAGCTAGTCAAAAAATGATGACTTATTGTAAACAAACGGGTATTGATTATGATATTCGTGCAATGATAAAACCATCTGATCATGCACCAATTTGGGCTCAATTTGATTTAGTATAAACCTTTATAGTTATAATATAGTTGTAATACAGTTGTAATAAGGACAATAGCATGCAAAGCAATTCGATTTTATCAGTGAAAGATCTTAATCAAATGGTTAAAGAATTGCTTTGTGATGCTATTGGCCAGATCTGGTTAATAGGTGAAATATCAAACTTTTCACGTCCATCATCAGGTCATTGGTATTTTTCGTTAAAAGACGATAGTGCACAAGTACGCTGTGCTATGTTTCGCAACAGCAATTTTCGTGCAGGTTTTATCCCACAAAATGGGCAACAAGTTTTAGTCAGGGCCACAGTAACACTATATGAGGCACGTGGCGAATACCAACTGGTTATTGATAAAATCCAAGCAGCAGGTACGGGATTATTACAGCAAAAGTTTGAGCAACTAAAACAAAAGCTGTCTGAGGAAGGTTTATTTGATTCTACCAATAAACAGCCATTACCAGAAAACATTCGCATAGTTGGAATTATCACTTCATCAACGGGTGCGGCATTGCATGATATTTGTCAGATATTAAAACGCCGAGATCCAAGTTTGCATTTAATTATTTACCCAACGCAAGTTCAGGGCAATGAAGCGGCAGGGCAAATCGCTAACATGATTCACATTGCCAACATTCGTCAAGAATGTGATATATTAATTGTTGGACGAGGTGGTGGCTCGCTTGAAGACTTATGGTCATTTAATGAAGAAGTGGTAGCCAGAGCTATTTTTGCTAGTCAAATACCGATTGTGAGTGCGGTTGGGCATGAGATTGATTTTACGATTGCCGATTTTGTGGCTGATGTTAGAGCGGCAACCCCATCTGCAGCAGCCGAGCTTGTTAGTCGAGACAGTTTACAACAAGTAAAACGTTTGCAAGTTCAACAGCAGCATTTAACCATGGCAATGGATTATTATTTAATGCAATGCCGAGAAAAACTCAATAAATGGCGACACCAATTACAGACTCAACATCCACAAACAAAGCTAGAAAAACAATTAAATCAACTTTTAGCTTATCGCCATTCATTATCTGAAAATATTCAGCAATATTTTCTCAGACTATCAAATCGTCATAATTCACTCGATAAAAGACTATTACGAGTATCTCCACAAAATAATATTACCTATTTAGGGCAACTTACTTGGCAAAAACAGCAACAATTAATTAATTTAATTAAACAAAAGTTAATAAAATCACAACATCAATTTGTTTTACAAACCTCTCAACTTAACAACGTTAGTCCGCTAGCTACTCTCGAACGAGGTTATTCAGTTACCACCGACCAAAACAACACAGTGGTTCGTCGCTCTGAACAAGTCACGGTGGGTGACATTATCGTAACAAAGCTGAAAAAAGGTAAACTTGTTAGCCAAATTACAAAAATTAACGAATAAAATAATTATATTTAAAGATAATAGATAAACCTATTTTACTAATCTTTAGTATCATTTTTGCAATTCTGGTGATCGCTAGTATATAATCTAAACAATAGGAAATTATTATATTATTTAGAGAGTTTATGCATTATCCAATCGGTATTGATTTAGGCACTACAAACAGTTTAATTTGTGTTTGGCAAGATGGTAAAACTGTCCTCATTCCTAACTCAATTGGTGAAGTTGTTACACCATCTGTAGTTAGTGTTGATGAAGACGATTCTATTTTAGTCGGACATGCGGCATTGTCTCGTTTAACCACTCATCCAAATCGCAGTGCAGCAGCATTTAAACGCTTTTTAGGTTCAAATAAAGTTTTCGAATTAGGTGACAAAAAATTTACGCCAACTGAACTTTCAGCCATAATTTTAAAATCATTGAAAGCAGATGCAGAGGCTTTTTTAAACCAAGAAGTTCGTGATGTTGTCATTTCTGTTCCTGCTTATTTTAATGATGAACAACGCAAGCAAACTCGCTTTGCTGCCGAGTTAGCTGGGTTAAATGCTGTACGCTTAATCAATGAACCAACAGCAGCCGCTATGGCATACGGATTACATGAAGATCAATCGGGTAATACTTTAGTATTTGATTTAGGTGGTGGTACGTTTGATGTAACAGTGCTTGAATATTCAATGCCCATTATTGAAGTGCATGCTTCTGCTGGTGATAACTATTTAGGTGGTGAAGATTTTACCCAAGAGCTTGTTAAAGTTTGCTTAAGTGAATGGAATCTTAAACAACAAGATATTCCGACCGATGATTATGCTCGCCTGTTAGATTTAGCCGAACAACTAAAATGTAAATTAAATGTTGAAGAATCACATACTTTAACTTGGTTTTGGCAAGATAAGCAGTGGCAATTTACCTTAAACGAAAGCCGAGCTAAAACACTATGGTTACCACTACTTAATCGACTAAGAGCACCAATAGAACAAGCATTAAGTGATGCCCGATTAAAACCTAATCAACTTGAACATATCGTATTAGTCGGCGGTTCATCTCAATTAGGTGTGGTACGAGAACTGGTTACTAAATTATTTGGTAAATTACCCTATCGCCACATAAATCCGACAACGATCGTTGCACAAGGTGCCGCAGTTCAAGCAGCTTGTCGATTGCGAAATGCTGATGTTGAAGAAGTCATTCTTACTGATGTGTGCCCTTATACACTAGGGATTGAAAGTTGTTCAAATAATGTTAGTGGATTATTTTCACCCATTATTGAACGTAATACCATTGTACCAACTTCGAAAGTAAAAACATTTTACACAACGCACCCTCAGCAAAAAGCGATATGTATTTCGGTTTATCAAGGTGAAAATCCACGCGTTGAAAATAATGTTTTAATTGATGAGTTTGAAGTGCCTCTAACGCCAATGGAAAGAACCCAAGGAATTGATGTCCGCTTTAGTTATGATCTAAATGGCTTATTAGAAGTTGATGTGGTTTTGCTTGAAACAGGTAAGCAACATGGCAAAGTAATTGATCATAGTCCAATTGGATTAACAGACAAACAAAAACAAGACAGTCATGATCGCTTGAAAGCACTTAAAATTCACCCTCGCGACGAAATGCCGAATCGTACTTTATTAGCAAGGCTAGAACGTGCATGGGCACAATCATTGGGTGATGAACGACTATTAATTGGATCATATATCGAAGTTTTTATGGAAGTACTAAATAGACAAAATTCTGAAGAAATTAACGAAATTCGTTGTGAAATTGAGTTAAACTTAAAAGATCTTAATCGATAAAAGATCTAATTTTTAAAAATATCCTCTCCCCTTCCTTTAGCCAAGTATAGCCTAGATAAAAAAGGGGAGATTACTTGTCGTTTACTTTTCTTTTTCCTTGGTAATTTCTTCTACTGGTGGTCCAAAACGATTGGTTTGTTTAATTCCTGGAAGCCTAAATGGCCAAAAAGTCCAAGGAATAACCAATATTGATATTAAAGAGTAGTAAAAGTAGTAAAAGAATAAAGGTTGTCCTTTATAACTGTCATTTAGGCGTCTCTTTATAGCAAAAATCGTGTTAGCTGCAATAATAAAACAACCAATCTTAGAAAAGATTGGACTATTTAGCTCAAAATAATTGCTAAGTATGGACATTAATCCTAAAAGTACAAAATTACAAAGTAATTGTGTAATCAAACCTTTTAGATTTGTTCGTCCATTCCAACGCCAAAACTGCCACCATTTATTTTTAGGTAATGCCTGTGAATTCAGTTTTTTTTGATTTTCGGCATTTTTTGCTATAAGTGATGCTGCACAAAGCCGTAAGACTAAATCATTGTCGCTGGTATTTTTGAACTCGTCTAGCATTGTAAGGTCGTCTTCATCACATATACCGTAAGAGTTAGATAAACGTTTAGCAATGGTCACTATTTCATCAACTAGTTCGGTGTAATTGTATTTTATTTTATCATCAGATGATAATGACTCCCAATTTTTTTGTAGAACTGTTGATACTTTTATTAACTCTTTATTATCGCCAGTAATATCTTGTAACATTTTATTTAATTTTGTTTTTTGATCGGGCTTATTAAATACTATGGTGTATAAAATCATCAAGTAGAGAGGGTTTTGTTTCGCTAATTTAGTTTGCCATACTTGTTCAAGTTTTTGCTCAATTTCTTTAAAATCAATGCTATCAGGTGTATCATCAATATACGATTCAATTGAATTTGGATAATTTATTAAAATGCAATCAATTAACTTACTGTCATTGTTAATCAGATTATATAACTCTGTTTCATTTTGCCAGTTTCCTTGTTTAAAAATATTAATAAGAGGAGATAGCAAATTATCATCCGGTAGTTGGAATGTATTATTTTCAGTTTGAAGATATTTGGCCGTTGCAAAGGGTTGACTGGCAATTGATATAACTAATAAACAATTACGATACCATTGCCAATAGGCATTTTTATTACTTGAACAGATAGAAGCATCTGGAGGAGCGGGTAATTTGTAAGGTATTCGTATTGTAAGAAAAGCTACCCAATCATACATTTCCATATATGAATACTCTAAATTATTATAAAGATGAAACATGGCAACATAAGGCAAATAATCAAGCCTATCTAGCCATAAACGACAATACAAACAATGATTATCTTCAGAATTAGGATCAAATTTAGCTGGAATAGGCGCATTTTCATCACTATCATATAGCCAAGCTTTAAACTCTTGTACGGGCGGTAGCTCTGATAACCATGTTAGGTTTTGTCCTGCTTGCCTTTGTAAATTTTGCAAAATAAATTGTTCAAATGGATCATCGCTGCGTTCATCAAGGATTTCTTGCAATAATCTTTCATTACCGTGGCGAAGCATGATGGCATGGCGATATAAGCGATACAATCGATTGGTACCGTCATCAAGTAACAGCATGGATAAAACTTGTCTATAATTCCAATTTACATTTAACGCCCAATCAATAAAATTGGCTATTTCAGGGGAATAATCACTAGCCTCAAGTTCCGCCAATCGTGAAACAGTTGTTGCTGTTAGCTGAGGTATTGCATTTAAATAATTTTCAGTGTTATCTATATCAATACAGTAAGAATTATTAAGGGCCATGATTAATAATGGGAAATAATCTTTATTATAATATTCGCACCAACCAGCTATCCAGCTGGCTGCTTTATCTTGATAATGACCAGAACTATAAAGATCTAGCCAAGATTGTAAGGACTCTTGCTTATTATCAAGTAGCGTATATTGAATAGCGGCAATATATTTCCATTCGATAATGATATTTTCATCTTGATCATTTTGGGAAATACATTTTAAAGCGTAATCCAAAATAGCTTGATTTTTTATATTAGCTATACAATGCCAATAGGAAAATTTAAGCATCAAATTTTTATCATCAGGAAGATAAATGACCGTATCTTGTGATAAGAATGCATAAATATCCTCAGATCTACGCTCCCAAAATAACCACCTAGTATAGTACATATAATCGATAGTTACATTTTGCAGTGTTTTACTTGTTGTCGGTAAATAGGTGTAATTGAACAAATCACCACGATCAATATGATTTAAATAATTATCATACTTTTCAAAATCATCGGTAAATTGAATCATTAGCAGTTGCCGCCAACGTAAACTATCGGCTAATAGTTTGACACATGACTCTGATATATTTTTTGATTCATAACTTATTTCTAACAATCGCCATTTTACAGAATCAATAACTACCATTGAGTAGTCATAAAATGAACCAATAAATTTTTGCCACTCGTTAACATTAAAACAGCGTCGAGGATCATCTAATAATGTTTGATAAGCCTCACAAATTTCATTGGCTTTAAACTGTTCTTCTGTTAAAGATACTGATACTTCTTGTTGTTGTTCTGATTCAGACTTAGGTTCATCGACCATTGTTTCGGGCGATTGTGCATATTTTATTGCTGACTCATAGGCTTCGCGTAATGCTTTAAAACCATCGGGATCAGTTTCAGGATGATATGAAGGTAATTGTGCTCGATATGCTTGACGAATAGCCGCTTGATCGGTTGTTTTTTCAATGCCTAACAGTTGCCAAAAATTTTCATTCATGACCAATCATACTCCATTAGTGACTCAGGTTTTTCTAGTTCTTCAATATCTATATACCAAGATAAACGATTATGTGGGGCATCTTTATCTTCATGTAAATTTGCCATGGTATGAGCGCGTGATGCTCGAGTCAATTCGCAACGTAATGTTTCTAAGTCTTCTTTGCTATTGAGTGATATCCAATATTGATAGCCAACAAACCAGCCTGAAAAGTAATGGTGCCAGTTTCTATAATAATATTGACAACGGAGTCCTATTCGAGAAAAAACCCATAAGGCCTCTTGTTCGGTGATATATTTATTAGTGATACCATTTCGTAAGATATATCCCATTCGAGCATAATCCCAACTACGGATACCTGCAGTACCGCACACAGGAAAGGTTTGTTTGACAAAATCAAGCAAAACTTTTTGATAGTCATCTTGTTCTTGATAATGGTCACACCAATCAAATTCGGAAAGTCGAGAATACATCAAATAATATTTAGACAATGCTGAAGCGTGCCCATCATCAACCATGTCGAACACACAGTTAAGTAAAGTTTCACGGGAATCAATCCCCCAACTCTCTTTCATATCAACAAAATCTCGATCTGGATAAAAAAATGGCGAAGTATAACTTGCTCCATTTTCTATGTTTATTACAACCATTGGTGCAGATAAACCATATAGCCAATCGACACAATCTTGATTCATATTTGTATTCCAATCATCTAATTTATTTTATTTATTATCAAAAGATAGCAGATTTTACACTAAAATAACAATTGAAATTCAAACAGAAATCTATGGTATGGTTAAGTTTAATAAAATATAAATACTGCTATAAGCTAGCATAAATCATAAAATTATTTGCAAATCAATATCTACAAGGCATAATACAAACAATTTATTGAAATTTGATTATTACAGAGTAATAAATCATAAGGAGTTATAGTGAAAAAAGTTAGCTTAATAGTAATGTTAATTTCTTGCTCATTAACATTACAAGGCTGCGTTGCTGCCTTTATAGGAATTGGTGCAGGGGCTACGGCAAAAGTTGCAACCGATCCTCGTACTGCGGGTACTCAAGTTGATGATACAACACTTAGTTCACGCATGAGCATGAAAATAAAAAATAATGGACCATTTTTTATTGGTTCTCGTATTGTTACTAGTGCTTATGGTGGTAATATTCTGTTAACTGGACAAGCAAATAATGAACAAGTTGAAAAAGCTGAAAGTCTTGCTTACCAAGTTGAAGGGGTAAAAAAAGTCTATAATCAAATTCGTATTGGAGAGCCTGTTGGCGCAGGGACTATTACCAATGATACTTGGATAACGACTCAAGTTAAATCTCAGTTAGTTTTAGATGCCAAAACAAAAGCTCGCAAGATTAAAGTAGTAACTGAAAACGGCGAAGTTTTCTTAATTGGTATTGTTACATCAGAAGAAGGTAAAGCAGCAGCCGAAATTGCAAGTAAAGTCCGTGGTGTAAAAAAAGTTATCACACTATATACGTATACTGAAGATTAAATATTGACTATATAAAAGACAGGGGCGAATTAGCCCCCTTTTTTATACAACTGATTTAATACGCTCAATTAATTTAGTAACCCCTTGCAAACGAGATTGGCTTAACTCATCAGAAATTTTCAATTGGCTTAATAAGGATTGAAAATCGAGCGTTGCAATTTCTTGCGCTGTTTTATTATTAGCAACAATAATTAAGATTGCCAATAATCCTTTCACTATTCGACCTTCACTATCACCACTAAAAACATAGGTATCATCTGTCTGTTTTTGATAAGTCAACCAAACTCGGTTTTCGCAGCCATTGACTTGATTTTGCGCTGTCTTTTGCTCTTCAGGAAAATCAGGCAATTGCTTTGCTAACATCACTAACTGTCGATAACGATCTTGCCAATTATGTTGCTTTGCGAATAATTCGGCTAAGTTTTGCTGTGATAGCATAATATTGACCTATTTACGGTTAAATGTTTGTAAAAAAGTTTCAGGAAACTATACGTTTCAGTATAAAATCACACTAATATTTCAATTACATTTTGCAATACTGAAATAAATTTTTCCACATCTTGCTGATTATTATATGGCATCAATGAAACACGAACCGCTCCGTGGCATCCTAATTTATTCATCAAAGGCTGGGCACAAAGCTCACCAGTACGGATGGCAATATTTTGTTCACTTAACAAAATAGCAATATCATTATGATGAATATTATTGATATTAAAAGTGATTATCGGGCTATCATCCACACTATAAAATTGAATATCGGCAAATTGGTTTAGTTGTGATTTTGCATAATAAGCTAGCTGTTTTGTGTAGTTTTCAGCTTGCTTATTATCCCAACTTTTTAACCACTCAAGTACGGAATTAAAACCAACAATACCTGCAATATTAGGCGTACCAGCTTCAAATTTATAAGGAAGATCTTCTTGAATAAAATCATCAAACGAAGCGCTTTTTAGCATTTTACCGCCACCATGCCAAACCGACATTAGCTCAAGTAATGCCTTTTTACCATATAAAACGCCAAGCCCCGTTGGACCATACAATTTATGGGTAGAAAAGGCATAAAAATCGATATCTAACTGGTTAACATTAATTGCATGATGAACAACACCTTGCGCACCATCCACCACTAAAACCGCATCATATTGATGAACAATGTTGCTTATTGTAGCTAAATCAGGGCAAAATCCAGTGACGTTTGACATTTGAGTCACTGCAACAATCTTGGTCTTAGCTGACATTAACGACGATAACTCATTAACATCCGACGACCACTTAACGACTTTAGCCCCCGTTTGCTTAGCCACAATCAACCAAGGTAACAAATTACTATGATGCTCTAATTCACTCACAATAATTTCATCGTTGGGTTGTAACAACGATCGAGCATAGCTTTGCGCAATTAAGTTAATTGACTCGGTTGCACCTCGTGTCCAGATAATTTCAGCACTACTATTAGCGTGAACCAAATCGGCAACATTTTGTCTTGCCTTATCAATTTTTGCAGTTACTTGCAAAGCATCTTGGTATAAACTACGTTTTGCAGTAGCAGTATTCTGGGCATAATACACAAGTGTCGCATCAATCATTGATAGCGGTTTAAGTGCTGTTGCTGCCGAATCAAGATATACGCTTTCACTATTAAGTGCAGGAAAATTTGCCCGAAACTGTTCAGGCAGAAAATGCTTATTGGGTAAGTTCAAGTCCAGCAATCCCATTCCAGTAACCATTACAATCTCGGTTATGTTCAATTTGTAGTGGATTTAATCCATCTTCGTTAGCTTTAAACTGCTTAATAATATCAAGTGTTTCAATACCAAGTGGTGAAATCCTAACGATATCAACCAATCCTTTCATCTCTTTTAGATTATTTCCCAAATTGTAACAATAACCGCTTTGAGTCTGAATGCCGTTTAACACAAATACTTTCTGTTGTTCTTGTGAAAACACCTCACGTCCAACAGGATACTTAATACAACAAGTTTCGCATTTATCTTTAGGCTTATCTTCCGATCTTGCGGTAAAACAGCGAGCTGAATAAGCTAAAGGTAAATAACCATAACTAAACACTTCAACTTCAAAATTTCGTGCGATATTTAAACTCTCAAACTGTTTAAGCACATTACTCAACCAATCACGAGAAAGCTCAACCGGCATACACCAGCGAACCATACCTTGTTTTTGTAATAATTTTAGAGTTAAAGCGTTATAACAGTTAATAGCCGGACCTGCAACAAAGGGTAATTTATGCTCATGCGCAACATTAATGGCAGCTAAATCGTTTGCTTCGACTAAAAACTCCCCATTATTAACCAATTGCCGTAAGTCATTTAATTCTGATGGTGCTTCAAGTAAAGCTAATGTAGAAAGCACTACCTGTTTACCGGATTTAGCGATCTCTTTTGCTAATTCAATCCAGTTTGGTACTTTCATTTCACGGCGCTTGGTACAAACCGTTTCGCCCATATAAATAATATCCGCTTGACTCTCTTTAGCGGCGTAATAAAACGCTTCTGTTTCAGTTTTAGGCCAATAATAAAGCACTGGTCCTAATGCGTATTTCATGGTTTTGCTCACTATATTTATGTTAGATCTTTCTCAATGATTTACGTTGATGCTGTTAGCACATTACCTATTGCTAACTCACACCTTATTGCCATTTACGGTGATAAGCGCCTAATGTTGTTTGTGTGCCTTCTGACACCGAACCAAGCGTATCGATCCAGCGTTGTTCGGCTTTGAATGATTGCGGATTGGCTTTATAGCGATCGATGGCTTGTCGCCACACTTTAGTGACTTGCTCAACATAAGCAGGGCTACGCTGACGGCCTTCTATTTTGACTGATGCAATATTTGCGGCAAACAGTTCAGGCAATAGCTCAATGGTATTCAAACTTGTTGGCTCCTCGATCGGATGATAAAGCTCATCTCCAACAAAATAACGACCTTTACATAGTGTTGGATAGCCAGCATTCTCACCTTTCTTATGACAATCAATTAACACATTATTCAGCCTTGATTCCAGTCCTTTTTCGGTCTCTTCCCAACGAACAAATTTGGCAGGCGAACAAGCGCCAACGGTATTAGGGGATTGGCCAGTTAAGTAAGATGACAAATAACATCGACCTTCCGCCATAATACACAAGCTACCAAAAGCAAACACCTCGAGTGGAACGGGGGACACTTGTGATAACTGTTTAACTTGATGCATTGAAAGTACGCGTGGCAAAACAATGCGATGTACCTGAAAATTATTATAGTAAAACTTAATCGACTCCTCATTGGTCGACGACGCTTGTACAGAAACATGACGCTCAAGATTAGGGTATTTTTCAGCCGCATAATCAAGCATAGCAAGATCGGCAATAATTAAAGCATCAGCACCAATATTAGCCGCAGTATCAACCGCATATTGCCAACGCTGAAAATTTTCTGGATGGGCAAAAGTATTAATAGCAATATGCAATTTTTTGCCGTGTTTGTGTACATAATCTGAAGCTTCAATCAATCGCTTTTCATTAAAATTTAAACCAGCAAAATGACGGGCATTGGTATCGTCTTTCAAACCAATATAAACAGCATCAGCGCCATTATCAATAGCCACTTTTAATGATGGTAAAGATCCCGCTGGACAAAGAAGTTCCATAATTATTCCTAACTCAATTTTTATAGTCTATACGCTCTGTATTATGCAATAATTCCGAGTGTAATGCGAATAGAAAGCGGTGGTTATGTTTAAAAAATGGGTAGTATACTATAACCACTGCCGAAAATATGATATGGGTAATTTAACTTTTATAAATAGCGGAAAAAATACAGTGGAGTAGAAAGTTCAGATATCAAACGCTTAAAAGAACTTGAGACCGAAAATAACAAACTTAAACAGATAATTGCCGAATTGAATTTAAAATCACAGCTTCAGGAAGAAATCATAAAAGAATGTATGCCCATCAAGGAAAAAAAACATGGGCAAAAGAACTACAAGCCACTAAATCAATCCAATTGTCATGAGCTCTTAATATTATCAACCTAAGTTATTGGATGATTGGATGATTGGATGATTAATTTAGTATTAAACGATATAGCTGAAAAACATTTACGCTGTGGTTTCCTAATGAAAGTAAGTTTTCCCGACCGATCGGTTAAAAAGTTATCTATTTCAGCAATACAGCAAGCTTCTAGAAAATGTGCTATGTCCATCCAAAACAGGGAAAATGCATTGAGTCCATTTATTACAGAATTTGGTAACCATATAAACCGTCACCTTTAACAGGTAAATACACAAAATTTAGAATAGTATCTCAACATCCCCTGCTACAATAGTTATTGTGCAAAAAAGTATCCATTAATCATAGATACTTTTTTATGCTTGATAACACTCAACCCAGCGTAAGTACTGTAACCAAAAAGGATCGAACTCACATTCAATTTTAACTGATAATGTATTATATCGGTTTGTTATTTGTTTAACTAATTGGAGTACTGACTGTTTATTTCCTACATACCATAGCATATTTCTTACACCTTCACTAAAACTGTTTTGGCAATGAATTCCCCTCTCATCAGCACGTAAAGCAAGATTAATAGCATCTTCTAATTCATAAACAAGTGAAAGTGTCTCTTTACTATCAATATCAACTATAACATTAAGTGCATAACAATAATTTTCATGTCCTAACAAAGAATTAGCCGCTTCATTACGATGCACTAACATTTTAAGATCTGTTAATTCAAATACAATCCATTGATCTTCTTGAATATTAAATATACCGGTATGTTTTAAATCTTCTTTCCATAACCGATCAAAAATAGTTACAAATTGGTTAGCAGGAATTGTGGTAGCACTCTGATCTATCTTTAAAAACTCAACAGCTTCTACTCTAACAGCAAAATCATATTCACCTAATAGATGATCGAGATAGATTAATGCCATCGTTTCTGCCTGTTTTATCATCTCTTCAGGGACTGTCTTAGCAAACATAATACCGATAGATATTTTACGACGACTTTCTTTGTATTGAATTAATAAATCAGTTGCACCTAATGAAAAAGAACTCTCTTTAGATGTTATAACAAATGTATCTACATTATTAATGCGCTGACGAAATGCTTCTACTTCGAAAAACTGAAGATCAGGTGCTTGTCGGAAAATTTCTATTACATATTCGAAGCGTTCAATTTTTCCATCCGCAGTAAAAATAATTTTATGTTTCTTAGTATCCCCTACAGTAATTTCAGCAATGACATCTAACTGATTTTCATCTAATAGATTATTAATATTTTTCATTATATCTAAAATATCAAGTTCATTAAGAGATTGTTCAGAATTTTTTACTTGTTGCCAAAAATCTCGAATCATCGCACTTAAATAATCTTGTGTGCTTTGTTGCTCTTTTGGTGTGTTTTTAATATCAGGTGGTGATTTTTTCCAAAACTTTTTGAAAAACATATACATTATTCTCTTAACTCAATAAAAATCATACAAAAATAGCATTAATAATACACTATATTCATTTAAATTTTATAACTATTAATCATCTAATAAGATAATTAATTAAAATATTAATGATATAATATTCAGCAATATGATTATCAATATTAGACTAAAGTGTTAAATCAATAGCATTATCTTGTTGTAATTTAGTGCTAACTTCAAATTATTTTGAAAATGTTCTAAAAAGATTCAAGATATAGATTTGCCAGTGTTTAGAATTATAGTGCATCACATCCTATCTACTACTTATTCAAGTATTTTATTTAGTTTCTTATTTTTAGTTACTTAATAAGCTGATTTTTTAAATCAGTGAGAGCATTGCTGTTTGTTAAAGCTCTAACTATTTTTTTGAAGAAATTTTTTGGCGAGGATGAGTTATAGCAATTAAGCTTCTGGAGAATATTTTAACATATTGAAAGATTTTTATATTTGTCAGCTTATCCTCGCTTCGTTATCGGCGCATTCTAATGCCAATATTATGATAAAATAATCTTCCTTAAGTATTTCTTTTGTATAAATAATCAGTTTGATTGAGGAATTTATTTTGCTTACTTTTTGCACCATACTTATTTTTTCACTTGCTAGCTTCTAATTTATTATTTTATTAAAATAAAATGATAACTTCATAATTCATTATACTATTCAAACTAAACAATGTTAAAAAAATACTTTTTATTATTCACTTTGTTATTTTGTATCCCAACCTGTTGGGCTGATGTTTTAACAAAAGAGCAGGCGGAAAATCTTGAACTTGCAGGGGTTAAGCTTGGAATAACCGAACTGGAACTGGTTGAATTACTCAAAAACAAATATCACCTTTCTGAAAATGACATAAAAATTAGTGAAATGAAAATGCGATTACCGCCATCAAAAATAGGAAAAAAATCGATAGTCGAAGGCACAATCAAAAGCTATGAAATAACTTTAAATGCCAACAATCAAGACGAAAAATTAACAATTAGACTTGAAGATGACTTAGAGCGTAACCCTACCAAATTAGTTGTGTTCAATGTTTATAAAAAAATGACATACACAGCAGAAATAGAGCAGAAAGTTTATAAAGAATTAACCCAAAAATATGGTAAAGAAGAATATAAAAACATAGTAGGGGATAAAATATGGAGCTATAAACCATACGCTTTACATCTATCCCGAGAAACTGACGGTAAGTTTTATGTCGCAATTTTAACCGAAAAATATCGCAAGCAAAAAACAGGATCGCAGTAAAAACGAAATAGTTGCATAAACGGTTAATTTGGCTAAAAAACACCAAAAACTTTAATAAAGTTAATACCTGCATTAACTAATTTTTGCCTAAAAGTTTTTTGTTTTTGTGAATAAATAGGGATGGGTGTAGAGGTGTTAATGTTGGCTAAAACACGATTGAACAAGTGATTTTACTGTTCAATCGTGCTTTTACTATATCAAATTAACCAAAAAACTTTTTCACTTTGTCAAAGAAGCTTTTTTCTTTGGGACTGTGTTTAGAGTTTTTATCAGCTTTAAAGCTTTCACCTAACTCTTTTAGTAACTCTTTTTGTTTACTGGTTAAATTAACTGGTGTTTCAACTACAACATGGCAGTAAAGATCACCGACAGCATTACCACGCAACGATTTTATGCCTTTACCTCGTAGTCGGAACATTTTTCCTGTTTGTGTTTCAGCAGGAATTGTTAAGCTGACCTTGCCATTAAGTGTTGGCACTTCAACTTCGCCACCAAGTGATGCTAATACAATATTAATTGGAATTTCACAATGTAAGTTTGTACCGTCTCGTTCAAAAATAGCATGTGATTTAACTTGCACTTGTACGTATAAATCACCAGATGGCGCACCATTTAATCCAGCTTCACCTTCACCAGAAAGTCGGATACGATTTCCTGTATCAACACCAGCAGGAATAGTAACAGATAATGTTTTTGTTTTTTGTACTCGGCCTTCACCGTGACATTTTTTACATGGATTTTTAACTACTTTACCACGACCATGACAAGTTGGACACTCTTGTTGCACAGCAAAAAAGCCTTGGCGCATTTGTACAACACCGGCACCATGACATGTGTTACACGTTACCACATCAGAAGGCTTTTCGGTTCCTTGTCCATGGCAAGTATCACAGCTTACTAACGTTGGAACTTTAATTTCTTTACTAACACCTGCGGCAGCTTCTTCTAATGTTAGTGTGATATTGTATTGTAAGTCATTGCCGCGAGATGCAGTTTGTCCACGACCTCGACCACCACCAAAGAAATCACTGAATATATCGTCAAAAGCTCCGCCGCCAAATCCACCAAAGCCTCCAAATCCTCCTGCACCGCCTTGACCTTGTTCAAAAGCAGCATGGCCATATTGATCATAAGCCGCCTTTTTTTGCGGATCGGTTAGGACTTCGTAAGCTTCTTTTACTTCTTTGAATTTTTCTTCAGCTTCGGCTTTGTTATCCTGATTTTTATCAGGATGATATTTCATGGCTAGGCGTTTATAGGCTTTTTTTATCTCACTTTCACTGGCACTTTTACTGACGCCCAATGTTTCATAATAATCTTTCTTCGCCATAATTAACCTTTATTTTTATCTGTTTTCATAAACAACTAAACGGGCTTGAGTTACCTCGCGCCCGTTTAATGTATTACATGTTTAAAACTTGTTGGAATAACTCATTAAAAAACATAGTAACTAATGATTATTTTTTATTATCATCAACTTCTTTGAAGTCTGCATCAACAACATCATCTTGCGCATTAGAGCTTCCACTATTTGTTTCTGCACCTTGAGCTGCTTGAGCTTGTTGTTGTGCTAATTCAAGCAATTTTTTAGAAGCTTCCATTAATGCATTAATTTTTGCTTCAATTTCTGCTTTATCTTCGCCACGAGCGGCAGTTTCTAAAGCACTTACGGCATCTTCAATTGCTTTTTTATCATCAGCTGATAACTGATCACCTGCTTCAGTCACTTGTTTACGTGTTGAATGAACTAGATGATCTGCTTGGTTACGAGTTTGAGCTAGTTCTTCAAATTTACGATCTGCATCGGCATTTGCTTCTGCATCATTAACCATTTTTTGAATCTCTTCTTCACTTAATCCTGATGAGGCTTTAATCGTAATTTTTTGTTCACGTCCAGTGTTTTTGTCTTTAGCTGATACATGTAAAATACCGTCAGCATCAATATCAAAAGTAACTTCAATTTGTGGCATACCGCGAGGTGCAGGTTGAATACCGTCTAGGTTGAATTGACCTAATGATTTGTTATCACCCGCACGTTTACGTTCGCCTTGTAATACATGAATGGTTACTGCTGATTGATTGTCTTCAGCTGTTGAGAACACTTGACTATGTTTTGTTGGAATAGTTGTGTTCTTTTCAATTAAAGTTGTCATTACACCACCCATAGTCTCAATACCTAAAGACAATGGAGTTACATCAAGTAATAAAACATCTTTAACATCACCACCAAGTACACCACCTTGAACAGCCGCACCAACAGCAACCGCTTCGTCAGGGTTTACATCTTTACGTGGCTCTTTACCAAAAAAGTCAGCAACCGCTTTTTGAACCATTGGCATACGAGTTTGCCCACCAACAAGAATAACGTCTTTAATGTCAGAAACAGAAAGACCTGCATCTTGTAATGCTGTTTTTACAGGATCCATTGAACGTTTAACTAAATCTTCTACTAATGATTCTAATTTAGCGCGAGTCACTTTAATATTTAAATGTTTTGGACCACTTGCATCAGCAGTGATATAAGGTAAATTAATATCAGTTTGTTGCGCTGATGATAATTCAATTTTCGCTTTTTCTGCCGCTTCTTTTAGTCGTTGCATTGCTAGCGGATCATTTTTTAGATCGAAGTTTTGTTCACGTTTAAATTCGTCAACTAAATAATTGATTAAGCGTGAGTCAAAATCTTCACCACCTAAGTGAGTATCACCATTTGTTGCTAATACTTCAAAGGTTTTTTCGCCATCAACATCGTCAATTTCGATAATAGATATATCAAATGTACCACCACCAAGGTCATAAACCGCAATAGTTCGGTTACCTACATCTTTATCTAAACCATAAGCAAGCGCTGCGGCTGTTGGTTCGTTGATGATACGTTTTACATCAAGTCCTGCAATACGACCAGCATCTTTAGTTGCTTGACGTTGTGCATCGTTAAAATAAGCAGGAACAGTAATAACCGCTTCAGTTACTGCTTCACCAAGATAATCTTCTGCTGTTTTTTTCATTTTTTTCAATACTTCAGCAGAAATTTGTGGCGGTGCAATTTTTTGACCTTTAACATCAACCCATGCGTCGCCATTGTCAGCTTTTACGATCTTATATGGCATGATGCTAACGTCACGTTGTACTTCGGCATCTTCAAAACGACGACCAATTAAACGTTTAATTGCAAATAGTGTATTTTGTGGATTGGTTACTGCTTGACGTTTTGCTGGTTGACCAACTAAGATTTCTCCATCTTGTGTATAAGCAATAATAGAAGGGGTTGTACGATCGCCTTCAGCGTTTTCTAATACTTTTGCTTGACCATTGTCCATTACAGCAACACATGAATTTGTTGTACCTAAATCAATACCAATAATTTTACCCATAATCTTTTCTCCTCAAAACCTGTATTTTATTTCTTGTATATAAGTCTTAAATTTTAATTTTCAAGCCCTTACTTCACAAAGAAATGTTTTTTGTTTTCACATAAATGGGAACGTTATTATTAATATCAAGGGGGTACAAAAAAATTATTTTTCTAAAACCTTGATTATAGCGTTTTCTACACTTATTATTGCCGCTCTTTAATCATCTTACTTAATTTATAGGATCCTTATGGAACAAACAAAACTTGCAAATCCAGGCCCTCTTGGCTTAATGGGATTTGGTATGACAACAATTTTATTGAATATTCATAATGCTGGATTTTTTCCTGCTATGACAGTAATTGTCTCAATGGGTATTTTTTATGGCGGCCTTGCGCAAGTCATTGCTGGTATTTTAGAATTTCGAAAAGGTAATACGTTTGGTACAACGGCATTTACTTCTTATGGTTTCTTTTGGATTGCGTTAGTGGGTATTTGGTATTTACCAACTTCACCAGCGACAGCGCCATCTGATGCCACTTTTGTTGGTATTTTCCTTGCGTTATGGGGAATTTTTACTGGCTTTATGTTTATTGGTACATTAAAAGGCAACCGCGCATTACAATTTGTTTTTGCTAGTTTAACTGTTTTATTTGCTTTATTAGCTATCGGTAATATTTCAGGTAACCATGGCATTATTCATATTGCTGGTTTTGAAGGCATTATTTGTGGAGCAAGTGCTGTTTATTTAGCAATGGCAGAAGTGATTAATGAGCAATTTGGTCGTACGGTTTTACCGATTGGTGCACCTAAAGGCGCTGCGCATTAATAATTTAATTTAGTCTATCGTTAATAAAAAACGGGGAATATTCCCCGTTTTTTATATCAAATAATTATCGCTAAAATCAATTATTTTTTATAAGCGTCGTTATGAACACCAACCGCCGCACGTCCAGATGGATCGTTTAAATTCTTAAATGATTCATCCCATTCAATTGCTTTAGCAGTTGAACATGCAACAGTTGGACCACCTGGTACACAATGAGCTGCACTTTCAACTGGAAATAGTTCATTGAAAATTTCACGATACATATAAGCTTCTTTCGAAGTTGGCGTATTATATGGGAAGCGGAATTTTGCATTTTCTAATTGCTGATCAGTAATTTTACTTTCTGCAATTTCTTTTAATGTATCAATCCAACTATAACCAACACCATCAGAGAATTGTTCTTTTTGACGCCAAACAACCGATGCAGGTAAGTAAGATTCAAATGCTTCGCGGACAATATGTTTTTCCATTTTGCCATTGCTACCACACATTTTATCTTTTGGATTAATGCGCATTGCGACATCTAAGAATTTTTTATCAAGGAATGGTACTCGAGCTTCAACGCCCCAAGCCGCCATTGCTTTATTCGCACGTGCACAATCATACATATGCAGTGCTGCTAATTTACGTACGGTTTCTTCATGGAACTCTTTAGCATTTGGCGCTTTGTGGAAATAGAGGTAACCGCCGAACACTTCATCAGCACCTTCACCAGAAAGTACCATTTTTATTCCCATTGCTTTGATTTTACGTGCCATTAAATACATTGGTGTTGAAGCACGGATTGTGGTGACATCATAAGTTTCAATGAAATAAATTACGTCACGAATCGCGTCAATACCTTCTTGAATGGTAAAGTTAATTTCGTGGTGAACTGTACCTAGATGATCAGCAACCGCTTGTGCAGCTTTTAGATCAGGAGCACCTTTTAAACCTACAGCAAATGAGTGTAACTGTGGCCACCATGCTTCTGATTTTTCGTGATCTTCAACACGACGTGCTGAGAATTTTTTAGTGATCGCTGAAATGACGGAAGAATCAAGTCCACCTGACAATAAAACACCATATGGCACGTCAGACATTAAATGACTTTTTACAGACTCTTCTAATGCAACACGCAGTGCATTAATATCCGTCTTATTGTCTTTCACATTTTCGTAATCCATCCAGTCACGTTTGTAATACGTTTTGATTTCACCTTCGGTACTAGATAGATAGCATCCCGGAGGGAAAGCTTCAATTGTTTTACAAACAGGCACTAATGCTTTCATTTCAGAGGCAACATAAAATGTGCCATTTTCATCATGACCTGTATACATTGGAATAATACCAATATGGTCACGGCCAATAAAATAGCTGCCTTTATTGATATCATAAAGGATAAAAGCAAACATACCTTGTAATTCATCAAGGCAATCAATACCTTTTTCTTGATATAAAGCAAGAATCACTTCACAGTCAGAACCTGTTTGAAACTCATAACGATCTTTGTACTGATTTCGGAGTTCTTGATGATTATAAATTTCGCCATTTACCGCTAAAACTAGGGTTTTATCTTTATTATAAAGAGGCTGAGATCCTGTATTAACATCTACAATTGATAAACGTTCATGAGCAAGAATTGCTTTATCAGACGCAAAGATACCAGACCAATCAGGACCACGATGACGCTGTAGACATGATAGCTCTAATGCTTTTGTTCGTAGTTGTTCTGGATCTGATTTAATATCAAGAATACCTAAAATCGAACACATTGATTTTCTCCATTTCAAATCGCATAAGCGATACTGTTACAAGTAAAAACTAACTAGATAAATTTTTTTTTATTTTGTTAAACATAAAACAAATATTTAAACAAACAGAATACACATTATTTATACACAATTAAAGCATAATGTGATTATACTTTTCTTACTACTGAAAAAAGTAGCAATTATTTTTTTAACCATTGGCCTTGTCGCTTTATATATTGACCTGCTGGGGTCTTTTCTTGCGCTTTACTACCGGCCTTTTTTTCTACTTCATTTAAAGGGACATTACTTTCAGCTGATACTTTTTGGTATTGTTCTTTACGAGCCTGATTAATTAATTGCGCAATTTCAGAAGCGTTACCTTCGTTTTTCACTACACCTAAATAACCATCAGCCTGTTCACCAACTATCCCTTGAGCTTTGGCTTGGCTTAATGAATCTATTGCTTGATCTAAATTTAATGCAAACGCAGAAAAAGATAACACAACTGAAAATAATGCCAAGGTTGCTTTCTTACAGATATTCATAACAAACTCCTTAATAAATACATCGTATTTTATTTATTTGAATGTGAGTATAGATTTTTATTAATACTTATAATCAAAAAGACAGATAAAAATAAAACTTATTAATTAATATAATCCAGATTTATTGATTATATTATCTAAAGCTTTATCAACCTTAATATTAATTTCATGGTCTATCTTAACATTTAAATTGATATTAATTGGTTCACTCGGTGCTTGAACTTTAACTGTTGGTGAACATCCCGTTAATACACCTGCTAATATTATAATTGCAATAACATTTCGTACCATAAAATAACCCCTTATTTTGAAGATTTATTTTTTAAATAAGCTTCAATACGTTTACGGATTGGCTCACTAATTTGATCGGATAACTGTAAACTCATGAGCAATTTAGTCATATTTTCTTCAAGGTTGATATTTAAATTAACCGCTTTGCCATTTTCGACATCCAAATTACTGCCTTGAATATTCAATTTTAATTTGGCAATGTCATTAGCGTAATCAACTGCGCCTTGTAACTTAGTATAATGAAAATTTTTAATAATATCAGTGAGTATTTTCATATTGGGGTTATTTTGCCCATAGCTTTTGAGAGCAGAATTTTCAAATTGTAAATAACCCTCGTTGATCGTAACTAACTTGCCATTGTTAATGACAAATTTTAAAGCTGTTTCACCCTTTTTCTTTATCTCTGATAACGTAATAGGTAAAACTCCATCAATTGCACCATCACCAGCAAGCCCTTCAGAAGGATATTGCTTAAAAATATCTTTTAGTTGTATCTGTTTTAACCTTAAATTAAATTGTTGGGGTAATTTAGCTAAATTCAATTTATTTTCTTCAATAAAAACCAAACCAGAGAATATATTAGCTTGAGCTTTTTTCCATGTAACCGTTCCTTTGTTTGGTGCTTTAAACGAGGCTAAATAGCTTCCAACTAATTTAATCTTTTCAAAAGCGATCCCCATATTTACTTCTTGAATATTTAATCCCGGTGTTGAAATAGTAAATTGGTTATCTTTAATAATAATATTAATATCGCCTGTAACCGATTTGATTTCACTAGTTTTATAAATACCATTGAGTTTATTAATGGTTAATGTTGCTATAGCAGATAGTTGGTTACTATCAAATGGAATGTTTGATTTAAGTTGAATATTGAAATCTCCATTGGAAGAACCAAGGATTAAATCATCAGAAAGATTTGCTTTTTCTAAACTAATTGATGCTTTATCCGAAGTTGTTAATTCCAATTGATGACTAGATAGCCAACCAGTAAACGGTAAGACTAAATTACTATTTTGTAAACCAAATTGATTTAGGGATGTTTTAAAAAGGCCGTTTTGTATGTCAATCCGCAAAGCCTGTTGATTAAACAACAAAGTGGCAGACAATTGTGTTATTTCTTGGGTATTGGTTGATAAATTAAGTTGTATTGCTTCTTGCTGTTTACTTATATCAACTTTTAAATCTAATCTCGCTTTATTTTGTTCATAAAATCGCAGTGTATCTATATGAATCGTTTTAGGTAACCAATAAATAATAGTTGAAATCAAAGAGAGATCGGGATCAGATTGATTAAGCGTTTCAGTCGTTGTATCAACCGTGTTTTCAATAGTTTCTAAAGCTATTTCAGATTCATTGGGTTGCCAATAAATATCTAAATTGTTTGCAGTTAACTGCGATAATGAAATTGATAAATTTTTAGCAGTTATAGAAACTTGGGATGGTTTACTGACAGTAAGTTCGTCAAAAGTAAGACCTTTAAAGCCAACGCTAGCACCATGCCAATCGACAATAATCCCATTTTTCTGCTTGAAAGTCTGCCAATAATGCCATCCAAACAAGCAAAACAGTATGAGGAAAAATAAGATACTGAGTAAGATCCAATAGCGTTTTTTTAAGCGAACCATAGAAGTTCTCACTTTGACAAAAAGGGTTGCAGGGATTTCCCTGCAGTAAATATATTAATTTTGAGATTGCTCACGTTGATTAATATATGCCAAAGCCTTATCAATTCTAGCAAGCGCTCGTTTTTTGCCTACCGCAAAAACAGTTGCATCAACCGATGGCGATTGCCCGATACCTGTTACAGCAACGCGTAATGGCATGCCAACTTTACCCATACCAACATTAAGCTCGGTTGCAGTTGCTTCAATCGCATGATGAATTTTATCAATTTGCCAATCAAAGTCAGCAATAGCTTCAATTTTTGCTTTAATTGTTTCTAATGGCTGTTTGGCGACTGGGCGCAAATGTTTTTTAGCTGCATCGGCATCATAATCTTCAAAATCTCGATAGCAATAAGCACATGATTCAGCCATCTCTTTAAGCGTTTTACAACGTTCACCAAATAACTTAATAATAGTGATAAGATCAGGACCTTGTGATAAATCATATCCTTGTTGGTTCATATGCCAAATTAAATGTTGAGCAACATAATCCGCATCAAGATGGTTGATATAATGGTGATTTAACCAAAGTAATTTTTCAGTATTAAAGGCACTGGCTGATTTACTAACCGCATCTAATGAAAAATAACTAATCATTTCCGGAACAGAAAATATCTCTTGATCACCGTGTGACCAACCAAGACGCACTAAATAGTTAAGTAATGCTTCGGGCAAATAACCATCATCACGATATTGCATGACACTAACCGCTCCGTGACGTTTAGATAATTTTTGTCCATCATCCCCTAAAATCATTGATACATGACCATATTTAGGAATTGGCGCTCCTAATGCTTCTAGAATATTGATCTGGCGTGGTGTATTGTTGATGTGATCTTCACCACGAATAACATGGGTAATTTCCATATCCCAATCATCAACAACGACACAGAAATTATAAGTTGGTGAACCATCAGTGCGGCGAATAATAAGATCATCAAGCTCTTTATTAGCAATCTCAATTGGACCACGGATTAAATCATTAAAAATAACGGTGCCATCAGTAGGGTTAGCAAAACGAACAACATGTGGCTCATCATGAGTATGCTCTTGTTGTACTGAAGCACAACGGCAATGCCCATCGTAACGCGCTTTTTCACCTTTTGCCATCTGTTCTTCACGCAATTTTTCAAGACGTTCTTTAGAACAGTAGCAACGATAAGCTGTTCCTTTGGCTAACATTTCATCGATGACTTGATTATAACGATCAAAGCGTTTAGTTTGATAATAAGGACCTTCGTCCCATGATAATTTTAACCAATTCATACCTTCCATTATTGCTTCAATCGCTTCAGGCGTTGAGCGCTCAAGATCGGTATCTTCAATGCGTAATACAAATGCACCTTTTGCATGGCGAGTATAAAGCCAAGAATAAAGTGCTGTACGTGCACCACCTACATGTAAATAGCCTGTTGGGCTAGGTGCAAAACGGGTTTTGATTTTCATGAAATAATCCTAATAATAACGAAAATAGAGCTTTAACAACAAAACGAATACCAGCACCATTTCCTTTAATTCTGCTATATATCAACAAGCAGAATAATATGTTTGTATCGATTCAATTTAGTTGCTTATTCTAACACGCCGAAAGGTTTCGGCAATAGTTCCATTATAGTTAACAGGTTAATTTAACTTGTTAAAAAGTTTCAGGAAAGTATATATTTAAGTATAATATCAGCCTTAACTAGACAGATAAGGCTGAATTATTTAGTACGAATTTAGTATGATTAATGTGCTTCATCCCAATTATTACCGAAACCTACATCCACTTTTAATGGTATAGATAGTTGGTAACAATTTTCCATGATCGATTTTATCTGGGCTTTATATTGCTCAACTAATTCTTCTTTTACTTCAAATACTAGCTCATCGTGTACTTGCATAACCATTCTAATATTACCTACAGGTAAGCTTTTTATCCATTCGCTTACCTTAATCATTGCTGTTTTAATAATATCAGCCGCTGTACCTTGCATTGGGGCATTAATAGCAGCACGCTCAGCACCGCGTCGTTCAATACCACTTCCTGATTTTATTTTAGGAAGATATAAACGTCGACCAGATAGGGTTTCAACATAACCTTGTTCAGCAGCTTGTTGGCGAATTTGGTCCATATACGCTTGAACACCTGGATAGCGCTCAAAATAACGATCGATATAAAACTGAGCTTCTTTACGCGCAATATTAATTTGTTTAGATAAACCAAAGGCGCTCATACCATAAATTAATCCAAAGTTAACCGCTTTTGCACGTCTTCGCTCTTCAGAAGTCACTTCAGATTCAGTTTTACCCAAAATTTCACTAGCCGTAACACGGTGAATGTCTTTATCATGAGAAAAAGCATAAAGTAAACTTTTATCTTGTGATAGATGCGCCATGATCCGTAATTCAATTTGCGAGTAGTCTGCCGAAATAATTTTATATCCCTTTGGTGCAATAAAAGCTTGGCGAATTCGTCGCCCTTCTTCATTTCGCACTGGGATATGTTGTAAATTTGGCTCATTTGACGACAATCGCCCAGTTACAGTACCAATTTGATTATAATTGGTATGAATACGATGATCGATAGGACTAACCATCAATGGCAATTTATCGGTATAGGTATTTTTTAACTTAGCTAAACTACGATAAAGCAAGATCATGCGTGGCAATTCGTATTGATTAGCTAGCTCACTCAAAACATCTTCACTGGTTGATGGCTCGCCCTTTGGTGTCTTTTTGAGAACTGGTAATTGATGTTTATCAAATAAAAGAGCTTGAATCTGTTTAGGTGATGCTGGATTAAATTTTTCACCTGCCAACAATTGTAACGTTTCTTGAATTTCGTTTAATTTCTTTCTCAATTCACTAGAATGTTTATTTAATAACTTGACATCAATCAAAACGCCTGTTCGTTCCATTTCTGCTATCAAAGTGGTGAGAGGCATTTCAATATCTGTGAATAGAGCTTTTAATTTTTCATCTTTTTCAAGATCTGGCCATAATTTATTATGCAATTGTAAGGTAACATCAGCATCTTCAGCAGCATATTGTGTGGTTTTTTCCACATCAATATTATCAATAGTAACCTGAATTTTATCAAATTTAGTTAATTCATCATAAGTAATGGTTTTATGATCCAAATAACGATTGGCCAAACTATCCATATCATGACGGTCAGTACTATTTAATACATAAGATTCAATCATAGTATCAAACGCAATCCCTTGTATGGTTATGCCATAATTTGCTAGCACGCTGTAATCAAATTTTGCATTTTGGGCAATTTTTTTGATTTCTGGATTTTCAAATATTGGTTTTAATTTAGCTAATACATCATCTAGTGGTAATTGCTTAGGAACACCTAAATACTGATGAGAAAGTGGAATATAAGCCGCTTGATTAGGTTCAACACTTAATGATATACCAACTAATTTAGCATGCACGTGATCAACATTATCTGTTTCAGTATCAAAAGCAAATAGTCCGCTATTTGTTAATTTTGTGATCCATTCATCTAATTGCTTTTCAGTTAATATACACTGGTAATCAGTCTCTCTTTTTTGTGTTGTTGTTTGTTCTTCTTGAATGAAGTAATTATCATCACCTTCTATAACTTGATTTTTCTGCTGATTTAAAAAAGTACCAGCCATTAATTCTTTTTGCCAACGATGAAAACCATAATAATTAAATAATTCAACTAGAGCCTTAACATCAATATCACCTACCAATAATTGTTCATTGGAAAAATCTAACTTAACATCAGTTTTGATTGTTGCAAGTAAATAAGAAAGATCGGCATCATTTTGATTATCAATCAATTTCTGTTTTAAAGATTTAGCGCCTCGGATCTTCAATTTTTCAATATCGTCTAACCGATTATAAATATCTTCTACACCATCAAATTCAGATAACAAACTTTGTGCTGTCTTTTCACCTATACCTGGTACGCCAGGAATATTATCAGACGAATCGCCTCTTAAAGCTAAATAATCAATAATTTTTTCTGGCGGAACACCAAATTTCTTTATTACCCCTTGTGAATCTAATTGGGTATTATTCATCGTATTAATCAATGTAATTCTATCGCTCACTAGCTGTGCCATATCTTTATCACCAGTACTGATTAATACTTCTAGATTCTCCCTCTCAGCCTGTCTTGCTAATGTACCAATTACATCATCTGCTTCAACACCTTCAATACAAAGTAATGGTAATCCCATGGCTTTCAAAATAGTATGAATAGGTTCGATTTGCGGACGAAGATTTTCAGGCATTTCATCTCGCGTGGCTTTATATTCATTATAAAGCTCATTGCGAAATGATCCTCCTTTTGCATCAAAAACCACGGCAATATGTGTAGGATTGTACTGATTAATTAAACTACGAACCATATTAACCACACCAAAAATAGCGCCTGTAGGCTCACCTTTAGCATTGGTTAATGGTGGACAAGCAAAAAAAGCACGATAAAGATAAGATGATCCATCAATTAAAATAATCGGTGTATTATTTGGCATTATGGTTACCTAAACATTATTTAATTTAATGGCTGATAGTATAACACCTAATTGGCAATAATATTCTTACCAAGTCAACAATATAATGTAAAAAAGTTTCAGGTAACACTATGTTTCAGTATAAAATCATGTGTAAACAACTGTATATTGCGCAATGAGTGTTATATAATAACGCATTCATTTTCGCTTGAGTATGTAATAAATGACACAATTAAGCCCTGCCGCGCAAAAAGTCAAAGAAGCCCTTGCAGCTAAAAATCTTGAAACACCATTATGCCGTCTAGTTATAGATAATAATGAGCGTAAAGCAAAAATCGAGTCGCATTTTCGTGAAATTATGAAGCTAATGGAACTTGATCTATCTGATGATAGCCTTGCACAAACTCCTCACCGCGTGTCGAAAATGTATGTTGATGAGATTTTTTCTGGTCTTTATTACGAAAATTTTCCAAAAATTACGTTAATCGAAAATAAAATGCAAGTTGATGAAATGATAACGGTTCGCGATATTACACTAACTAGTGTCTGTGAACACCATTTTGTCACAATAGACGGTAAAGCAACGGTTTCTTATATTCCCAAAGATAAAGTCATTGGTTTATCGAAAATTAATCGAATTGTAACTTTTTTTTCCCAACGTCCTCAAGTACAAGAAAGATTAACACAACAAATTTTAGTGGCACTACAAACACTACTAGGTACGGTTAATGTAGCGGTTTCTATTGATGCAACCCATTATTGCGTTAAAGCCCGAGGCATTAAAGACTCCAATAGTATTACAACAACAACTGCCCTCGGAGGCGGGTTTAAAACAAACCCAAGCACAAGGCAAGAATTTTTGCGAGCACTAAACCATTATTAATTTTATAAATGGGTATGTTTGAATCACAACAGTTTAAAGTATGACCTAGTCACTTAGCATTTTATCTCAAACAGTGAAAATGCTTGAAGAAAAGCGACAAAATCTAACTTTATATTGCGTGCATCTTCAAGAAAGATTGGTATAATTCTTGGTTACTTAATATAAATAACATTGTTTTCATGAAGATTATCCGTGGTATAACTAATCTAAAAAATCAGTTTTCTCAATGTGTTCTAACCTTGGGAAATTTTGATGGCGTGCATTTAGGACATCAACAATTAATTAACCATATTATTAAACAAGGTAAAAAACTCAATCTTCCCACTGTTGTGATGTTATTTGAGCCGCAACCACTAGAGTTTTTTGCCCAAGATAATGCGCCGTCACGTTTAACTTCATTTCATGAAAAAGTTATTTTTATTGAAAAATTAGGTATCGACTATATTATTGCTATTCCATTTACCCAAACTTTTGCCAATATGTCTGCCGATCATTTTATTCAAGATTGGTTGATCAATAAGCTACAAGCTAAATACATTACAATTGGTGATGATTTTCGGTTCGGATTTGAACGTAAAGGGGATATCAACCTTCTACAACAATATTCGCGAAATCATGATTTTGTAGTAGAAAGCATACCAACATTTGTTTGGAATAATTTTCGTATAAGTAGTACTGCTATTCGCCAAGCACTTTTGAATAGTGATTTTGAATTGGCTCATTGTCTATTAGGTCGTGATTATACAATTCAAGGTCGCGTAGTTCATGGCAATGCTTTAGCAAGGGAATTGGGATTTCCAACAGCAAATATTCACTTACATCGAAAAAAGCCTGCACTACAAGGAGTCTATTTTGTTAAAGTCAAAAATATCTGCAATAATCAGCATTATAACGGTATTGCCAATATTGGGATAAGACCAACTATTAATGGAAAAACCGCAATACTTGAAGTAAATCTTTTTGACTTTTCGGGTAATATATATGGACAATATTTAGACATAACGTTCATCAAAAAAATACGCGATGAGAAAAAATTTGACTCATTAGCAGAATTAAAACAACAAATTACACAAGATATTTGCACTGCGAAAAAGATCAGTGCAAAATTAACCAATAATAAAGTAGTATCAACACATTTAACTGGAATAAATCAGCATGACAGACTATAAAAATACATTGAATCTACCGGAAACTGGATTCCCAATGCGAGGTGATCTTGCTAAACGCGAACCAGCAATGTTACAAAATTGGTACGATAAAGAACTTTATCGCAAAATTCGCTTGGTCAAAAAAGGTAAAAAAAACTTTATTCTGCATGATGGCCCTCCTTATGCAAACGGAAAACTACATATTGGTCACGCCGTTAATAAAATCCTTAAAGATATTATTATCAAATCAAAAGGGTTAAGCGGTTATAATTCCCCTTATATTCCAGGATGGGATTGTCATGGCTTACCGATTGAACAAAAAGTTGAAGAGCAAGTAGGAAAACCAGGTGTAAAAGTAACACCTGCTGAGTTTCGTCAAATTTGCCGCGATTATGCCGCTTCACAAGTTGAACTACAAAAAGCTGATTTTATCCGTATGGGCGTACTAGGTGATTGGCAAAACCCTTACCGTACAATGGACTACAATACCGAAGCGAATATTATCCGTGCGTTAGGTAGAGTGATAAAAAACGGTCATTTAGTTAAAGGCGCTAAACCTGTTTATTGGTGTACCGATTGTATGTCATCTTTAGCCGAAGCAGAAGTTGAATATTATGATAAATCATCGCCAGCAATTGATGTGAAATTTAAAGCTGTTGATAATCAAGCTGTAGCAAATAAATTTGGTATCAATACTGATTTAACCATTTATGCTGTTATCTGGACAACCACGCCTTGGACATTACCAGCTAGCCGAGGGATAGCTTTAAATGCTGATTTTGAATATCAACTTGTTCAAATTAATGATAAAGAGTGCTTAATTTTAGCAACTGATTTAGTTGAGTCTGTGATGCAACGTGCCAATATCGACCAATGGAAAGTATTAGGTAGCTGCCAAGGTAATGCTCTTGAGTTGTTACGTTTTAAACACCCATTCCTTGATTTTGATGAACCAGTTGTACTTGGCGAACACGTTACAATTGATGCAGGTACAGGAGCTGTGCATACCGCACCAGGACATGGTACAGAAGACTTTATGGTCGGTCAAAAATATGGTCTTGAAGTGGCAAATCCTGTTGGTGGTAATGGTTGTTACTTGCCTGGAACGGGCGCTGGTCTCGATGGGTTATTTGTATTCAAAGCGAATAAAGTTGTCGTTGAAATGTTAAAAGAACATAACGCACTATTACACTTTGAAAATATTGAACATAGCTATCCATGTTGTTGGCGTCATAAAACACCGGTTATTTATCGTGCTACACCACAATGGTTTATTAGCATGGATAAACAAGGTCTGCGAACGCAATCATTAAAAGAAATTAAACAAGTTCGTTGGATCCCTGATTGGGGACAAGCGCGCATTGAAACTATGGTTACTAATCGCCCTGATTGGTGTATTTCTCGCCAACGCACATGGGGTGTACCTATGACGTTGTTTGTTCACAAAGAGACCGAAGAACTTCATCCAGATACACTAGCATTAGTTGAAAAAGTTGCACAGCTAGTTGAAAAAGATGGCATTCAAGCTTGGTGGGATGCTGATATTAAAGATCTTTTAGGTCCTGATGCTGATGATTATCGTAAAGTACCTGATACGTTAGATGTTTGGTTTGACTCAGGATCAACATTCTCTTCTGTTGTGCGTGCACGCCCTGAATTTGAAGGACATGATGCAGAAATTTATTTAGAAGGTTCAGATCAACATCGTGGTTGGTTTATGTCTTCATTAATGTTATCAACAGCAATTGATAATAAAGCCCCTTATAAACAAGTATTAACACATGGTTTTGTGGTTGACGGTCAAGGCCGTAAAATGTCTAAGTCACTAGGTAATATTGTGACACCACAAGAAGTGATGAACAAACTTGGGGCTGATATTTTACGTCTATGGATTGCATCGACCGATTATTCAGGCGAAATGAGTTATTCGGAAGAAATTATCAAACGAGCTGCCGATAGTTATCGCCGTATTCGTAATACCGCACGTTTTTTACTGGCGAATTTAAATGGATTTGATCCAACTAAAGATATGGTAAAACAAGAAGATATGGTTGTTCTTGATCGCTGGGCAGTTAGTATGGCAAAAGAAGCGCAAGAACAAATTATTCAGGCTTATGAAAATTACGATTTCCATAAAGTTGTACAACGTATTATGCAATTTTGCTCAATCGAAATGGGATCATTCTATTTAGATATTATTAAAGATCGCCAATACACAGCAAAAAGTGATAGTATTGCCCGTCACAGTTGCCAAACTGCTTTATATCATATTGCGCAAGCAATGGTTCGTTGGATTGCACCTATTTTATCATTCACTGCTGATGAAATTTGGCAATATCTGCCAATGGCTGATAAACAAGAATTTGTTTTTGAAGATGAGTGGTATACAGCACTATTTACATTGCCAGAAAGCGAAGCATTAAATAGCGAATATTGGGCTCAGATTTTAACCATTCGTAGCGAAGTGAATAAAGTGCTTGAACAAGGTCGTAATGATAAAGTGATTGGTGGTGCACTTGAAGCTGCTGTTACGCTTTATGCTGATAAAGATATTGCAGCAACATTAGCTAAATTAGAAAACGAATTACGCTTTGTATTACTAACATCACAAGCTAGCGTAAAACCATTACAAGAAGCACCTGAAAATGCGGTGCAAAGCGATATTCAAGGACTAAAAATTGAACTCGCTAAAGCACAAGGTGATAAATGCCCTCGTTGCTGGCACTATACCGTCGATAATGAGCCAACATCACATTTATGTAAGCGTTGTGAAGAAAACATTCACGGCAAAGGCGAGGTAAGGCATTTCGCATAGCAATCTATTTAGTAAATTAAATGGAGCTATGCCAATCCCTTAAGCAATCTAGTACCTTTTCCGTCGACGATTGTCGGCGGAAACATAATAATGAGCACAAACTATATGAAAAAAGATAATGGACTTTACTGGTTATTATTTGCAATCATTGTTTTTATCATTGATATCGCAAGTAAATTTTGGATTATTAATAATTTCTCGCTATTTGAATCAGTGAATCTTTTGCCATTCTTCTCTATCACTTATGTACGCAATATTGGCGCTGCCTTTAGCATTTTTGAAGGGCAACGTATGATGCTTGCTGCTATCGCTTTAATTATCAGTGCCGTGATAGTACGTATGTTATACCGCAACACTCGCCAACAAAAATTAGAGAACTTGTCGTTATCAATGATTTTAGGCGGTGCATTAGGTAATTTATTTGATCGTCTTTATCATGGATTTGTGATTGACTTTTTAGATGTCAATTTTGGTGACTGGCACTATCCAACTTTTAATATTGCTGACTGTGCAATCTGCGTTGGTATTGGACTATTTATTTTCAGTAATTATAAAAAACCAAAGAAGACTGTATAGTATGCAAATTATTTTGGCCAATCCTCGCGGTTTTTGCGCTGGTGTTGATCGTGCTATCACAATTGTTGAACGTGCACTAGAATTGTTTGGCGCACCAGTTTATGTCCGTCACGAAGTAGTACACAATCGCTATGTCGTTAATCGCCTAAAAGAATTAGGGGCAATTTTCATTGAAGATATTAGCGAAGTACCCGATAACTCAATTCTTATCTTTTCAGCGCATGGGGTGTCTAAAGCTATCCGTGAGGAAGCCAAACAACATAAACTCCGTGTTTTTGATGCCACTTGCCCACTTGTAACCAAAGTACATATGGAAGTGGCTAGATCGAGTTATCGTGGTGAAGAAGTTATTTTAATCGGCCATGCTGGGCATATTGAAGTAGATGGTACAATGGGACAATATAACAATCCCGAAGGTGGCATTTATTTAATCGAATCAATTGATGATGTAAAAAAGCTACAGGTAAAAAACGAAAATAATCTTTGCTTTACCACTCAAACAACGTTATCCGTTGATGATACGGCTCAAATTATAGATGCTTTAAAAAAACGTTTTCCTAATATTCGCAGCCCACGCAAAAATGATATCTGCTATGCCACAACCAATCGCCAGCAAGCAGTGAAACAGTTATCATCACGCGCAGACATTGTTTTAGTCGTAGGTTCTAAAAATTCGTCTAATTCAAATCGCCTAGCCGAGCTAGCAAGGCGAAACAGCAAACAAGCTTATTTAATTGATTTTGCATCTGACATCCAAAAAGAGTGGTTAATAAACGCACATACAATCGGCGTAACAGCAGGTGCTTCTGCGCCTGAGATTTTAGTACAACAGGTGATTGATCATTTAAAAAGCTTAGGTTGCACATCGCTTATTGAAACAGATGGCATTTTAGAAAATATCACTTTTGAAATTCCAAAAGAACTTCGAATTAACATTAAATCAACCTGATTTAAGAAGACTTAAGTCCCTCAAATTTTACTAATAACTCTTCTTTTGTTTCAATATGTTCAGGATCCGCAATAATGGCATTTTGAATAGGGCAGACTCGCTGACAAGTCGAATGATCATAATAACCAACACATTCTGTACATTTATTGGGATCAATTTCATAAGTATCAAACCCCATTGAGATTGCCTCATTTGGGCACTCAGGCTCACACATGTCACAATTAATACATTTATTGGTTATTTTTAACGCCATTGCTATTCTAACTTTACTAATTAAAAAATTAGCGCCATTATAGCGTAATCACCAATAAATCCGAATAAAGATCGCATTATCGCTTATTGAGTAGTTCAATCTTTGCAAAAAATTTTAGAAAATCATGCTATTTCATTTAGCTATACTTAAAAGTGAGTACTACAGCAGCTTATGCGGGTCGCTTTTTTTAAGTTGATGCTATATATAGCAAAAGATAAGGATATTACACTAATGAAGAAAATCAATACCCCTGCCTGCGGCATGAAGCGAACCACTATTGATTTACTGATGGCACTGCGAGAACAACTCGACCAATATTGCTTTTATCATAAAATCAGTATGGCTGATTACATAAGACAGCTTATTAAAACCAGTTTGACAACAGGGAGGCAAAAAATGAGCTTGCAAAGTGATTTATTAAAATATAAATTTAATACTGAAGCTTACAATGTTGTATTTTTCGAGTTTGTGGCTATCAGCCTAATAGTTTGGCCAATTTCCAGTAGCTTTTTGATTGCGGTACTGGTTTTTATTGGCATCCAATTCGCACGTGAAGCATATCATTGCGTGGTTGCTGATTATTGCTTGGTGTGTGGGTAGCTACCTGATCCTCGCCAAAAAAGTGGACAAAAGTCGCCTCTATGATATAAACAAAAATCATAGGAGACAAATATTATGGTCAAAAAATTTAGTATCGAATTCAAACAACAATCAGTGGATTATGCGTTATCTAATGCACACCTTTCTATCAGCGAACTTGCCAATCATCTAGGTGTGGGTAAATCAACCCTAGATAAATGGATTAGGCAACTTTCCCCGAATAAAACTAGCCGTCGAGAGTTAACCGCTGAGCAACAGCGGATTATGGCGTTAGAAAAAGAGATTAAAGAACTGAAAATGGCCAATGATATACTAAAAAAGGCGCATGTGCATATCATCAACAATCCAAGTCGGTGAAGTACACTTATATGAAAAATCATTTAACCTGCTATCCCGTTACTAGGATATGCTCATTACTTGGTGTCAGTTCATCGGGTTATTATGCTTGGTTAAAAAGAGCAAACAAATCAGCTAAACTCAGCGAGTATATTCAAAAACAGTATTGGCAACATAAAGCCCGTTTGGGTGCGCTAAGCCTGCTTCATGATGTTAGGGATACAGGCTATTTAGTGTGTAATACATTAAAGCAAACTTTGTTTCGGCGTCACTTTCCTAAAAATGTCTTCATTCATAGTGACCAAAGAATTCAATATTCCAGTGCTGATTTCAAGCAATTATTGTTACAATATGGACTAAGGCAAAGTATGAGTCGAAGAGGAAACTGCTTTGATAATGCTGTTGTTGAAAGTTTTTTCATACACTCAAACCCCATATTATTCATTGTTGTTACTATAAAACGAGGATGCAGGCTAATAAAGCACTATTTGAATATATTGAAATCTATTATAATCGTATTCGTCGTCATTCAGCCAAAGGCTAGATATCGCCGCAGCAATATGAATAGCAATTTTACCAAAACAATAAAATGATAGCGGTGGGCACTGTCTAATATTTTTGCAAAGATCAATTATTACTTTGATAAAAGAAGTATCTAAGAAAAATGTTCAGCATAGAATGAATCGAAATACTAACTAGAGGCAAAGATTAACGCAATGTGAACTTGAGAACATTCAATGTGATAGAGGACTTTAATCGTGAGGCGCTAGGCATTGATATTGCAGTCAGTTTACCGGCAGAAAGAATTACCCGTTACTTAGATAAACTGGCCGAATATCATGGATATTTATTAAAAATACGGGTCGATAATGGACCAGAATTTACAGGAAAAACCTTTATAAACTGGGCTAAATCACATGATATAGTCATTGATTATATAAAGCCCGGTAGCCCTTATCAAAATGGCTATATTGAACGATTTAATCGTACCTATCGTACTGAAGTACTCGATTTATATCTTTTTAACAACTTAGCACAAGCAAGGAGAATAACCGAAGAATGGTTAACGATTTATAACACCGAAAGACCACATGAGGCGTTAAATAACATGACACTGCTCGAATATAAAACATTAAAACAAGCAGCTTAATTTTCTACGTGAGTTGTGTACTAAGTTTGGGGGATTTACAGTTCTTTGGTTGATTATTCTCTATTTACATATAAACTTCCCACAGTTCAAGGATTAAGAACTAAACACTAAGGTACGGTGCAAACAGCATAGCCACCTCCAGAGGTGCCCCACTGATCCACATAACCATTACGGTGAATATATAAGTGAGTTGTATTTGATACCGCATCATTCGTCCAAATATCACCACGACCAAAACCTGCCACATCACCATAATAGGATAAATCGCTCCACTCACTTAAAAATCCTGCCCCTATTTGACGTTGGTAATATAGACTACCGGACGACGGTGTGGAGCCATCTATGTCGCTTATACATGGAAAATAAGCATTATCCACACCACATTTCGCATTGCTTAAATCTCTTATCTTCGAAAAACGATAACCCAAACTACTACACCAAGTTGCTTGCTCAGGAACAGTAGTATATTTCTCTCCCCGATGGACAAACCACTGCTTTAGCTCAAATCCATATTTAACAACCACACCACTACTATTCTTCCCTTCCAACACAAATAGTTGCGGCAAAGATGGCACAGTAAGTCGACTAGGATTACTTGATTGTATTTGGATATTATTCGCCCTAGGACCATTTAACGTTACTCGCGTTACGTTTTTGGATTTATCTGTAATCCAATCATCATATGTAGTAGTGCCCGTGCACCATCGGCATGGAATGGTGAATGAGTCTGAACGAGGTTTTACCCAATTCACTGTTGCAGTTATCTCTCCTTGAGTTTCTGAAGACCAGGTCAACTGACTTGCATCTACCCCGCCTATATCCAAATCAAAATATAATCCATCTGCCCCCGTAGTGGGAAAATTAAGGCTATAAGAAGATGGATTAATTGACTGTGTTAAAAAACCTTTAGTAGAATCCCATATACTAGATGGCCCCGCAAAGCGAGGATTATCTCCAGCAAAATTAGTACCACCAAATATCAAACGAGGCCTTACATAGCAAACTTTAGGCTGCTGTGAATTTGGGTTGATATAATATGACACCGTATTTCCGTTTAAAGTACTTCTATTTGGCACACCATACTTTGTTTCTAAAGTAGCATCCGTACTACTTAATGTTATCCTATAAGGTGCATTACAAATATCTAATATATCACTGCGACTAACGGCATTACTATTTTTATCAGTAAACGATACTGATATATTCCCTGTCGCAGTGACACTATTAGCTCCCTGTCCATCTCCATCATCATCTCCCCAATTACCTTGTGTTACCAAGCTACTTATACTCACAGAGTCGGTTGATGGTGGAACTATCATTTCAATATTAGCAAGCGTATCACCTGCATTAGGTAAATGAATTGGCGTCATCGCTGAGTTATTATTTTGTGGAGTGAAAACTTGACCGTCCGATAACTTAATACTTATTAAATCATCAGTTGTAGTTAATTTAGTGACGCCACCATCAAGCGTCAAATACGGCGCAGAGCCGTTAATAACCTGTGAGGTCCGAGCTAACAACGCCTGCGAACTCACTGAATATGGCAATAACAACAATGGTGCAAAAACTATGGCTAATTTGGATAACAAGTTGGAAATCGACGGCAATCTTGGCGATTTCGCTAGATTTGATAATAAAAAGCAAAATGGAGTTTGTTTTTGATTACGGTAAAACTTAAATAGATTTAAGGTATAGCACTGCCAATGCCTGTTATTATTATAGCACACAATATCTAACCTCCTGTTAATTTGTGTTTTATTTTTATAGTTGTTTATTTTTTAATGAGCTGCGTTTTGCCATAAAATAATCAAAATTATAGCTAACTAAATACTAAAGCGCTAGTTTTTGGCAAAATTTTCTAAAAACCTAGCACAGGATGCAGAATGAAGCCTTCGGCTGCCCGACGCAGGATAAAAAGCTATATTGACCTTTAGGTGTTGTGAAATATTGGTGGGTTTTTCAATATTAAACATAAAACTCATCAAAAAAATAAATGAGTTTATGTTTATTTAGGTGAGTAACTAAAATTTAGATTTTAATGATTAATTGTTTTTAGGCATTGCAACTAACTTTTTTAGGATAAAATTCAGAATGACGCCATAAAGTGGCAAAAAGAATAATCCGCAAATTAGAATTTTAAAACTATAGTCCATTAACGAAATTTCGATCCAATGATTTGCCATAAATTCATCGCTACTTTGATAAAATGCGATAGCAAAAAAGACAATAGTATCAATACCATTACCAAATATTGCCGATGCTGTTGGGGCAACCCACCATGATCTGTTTTTTCTTAAATAGTTAAAAACAGTAATATCCATTAGTTGTCCAACTAAATAAGCGGCAAAACTAGCCAATGCAATTCGAAATACGAAGCTATTAAATTCCGTCAATGCTGATAATCCAACCCAATGGGTTTCAAAAAATAGTACCGAAATCAGGTATGAAAATAACAATGCAGGAATCATTACAACAAAAATGATTTTTCTCGCTAAACTAGCACCATAAATTCGAATAGTCAGATCGGTAGTTAAAAAGATAAACGGAAAAGTGAATGCCCCCCAAGTTGTTTGAAAACCAAAAATTTCGAATGGGATTTGGACTAAATAATTGCTTGAAGCAATAACCAATATGTGAAAAAAAGCCAACCAGTAAAGCGCTTTTTGCTTTTGTTTACTGGTAAAACTTTTTTCTATCGATTCTGAATGAACATTTAAGTACATCTTTTTTCCTTTTTAATGGGGTGAGAGAACCCAATGATGAATGAATTTATTTAGCTTGAGCCATATATTCTTGTAGGCCCTTATTGCGCAATAAACAACTTGGACACTTACCACATCCCCCTTCAACACCGTAATAACAGGTGTGGGTATGTTTTTGAACATAATCAAGATAACCTAGTTTATCAGCCATTTCCCACGTTTGCGCTTTAGTCAAATACATCAGTGGCGTGATGAGATTAAACGCATAGTCCATGGCTAAATTCATTGATACATTCATTGATTTAATAAAGACATCACGGCAATCTGGATAACCACTAAAATCGGTTTCACAAACTCCAATAATAATGTCAGAAATTCCTTGTTGCTTAGCATGACAGCCAGCCAAAAGTAAAAAAAGCATATTACGCCCATCAACGAAGGTATTGGGGTAATCGCCATCTTGAGCGGCTTTAATTTCTTGAGCGTCATCAATCAACGCATTATTTGTAGTTTGTTTGATAACTGAAGTATCAATGACGGTTTGTTTAATACCAAGATCATCAGCAATCCTTTTAGCTTTTTCAAGCTCTATTGCGTGACGTTGACCATAGTGAAAACTGATTGCCTGAACGTTTTCACGTCCATAATCAGCAATGGCTTGCAGTAAGCAAGTGGTTGAGTCTTGCCCACCAGAAAATATAACTAGTGCTTTACGAGTTTGCATTAACTGTTCCTGT
Source organism: Gilliamella sp. (assembly GCF_024104075.1). NCBI lineage: Bacteria > Pseudomonadati > Pseudomonadota > Gammaproteobacteria > Orbales > Orbaceae > Gilliamella > Gilliamella sp. The sequence continues at coordinate 95,771 of NZ_JAGGHR010000003.1, forward strand.
TTGGATAGATTAGATTAGCGATTATCCACTTTTTCTGGATACATGTCGTGATTGGCTAATCGATTAGCCGCAACTTGTTCCCAATGAGTATCCGATTTGCCATAATTGGCATAAGGATCAATCGAAATGCCACCTCGCGGAGTGAATTTTCCCCAGACTTCGATATATTTAGGATCCATTAATTTAATCAGATCTTTCATAATGATATTAATGCAATCTTCATGGTAATCGCCATGATTACGAAAGCTGAACAGATAAAGTTTTAACGATTTACTTTCGACCATTTTAATATTGGGCACGTATGAAATATAAATTGTCGCAAAATCAGGTTGCCCTGTGATAGGACAAAGACTAGTAAATTCTGGGCAATTAAATTTAACAAAATAATCGTTATTCGGATGTTTATTAGCGAACGTTTCGAGTATTTCAGGACAATAGGTTGTTGGATAGCGAACAGACTGATCGCCTAGTAGTGTAATTTTACTCATTATTTTTCCTTAGTTTTTTAGCGTGGGAGGTTCACGAACCACGTAACAAGGCGCACACCATACTCTTTTTGCTTTAAAAAGTCTAGTATGACAATAGATTTATAAAAAATGTAAAACTAACACCGTCAACAATAACTATTGATGGTGTTAATAATAAAATATCGTTGAAGAGCAAATAAATCAAGAATCGGGAAATACTCTGCCTGATATCGTTTATTTCGCTCCCAATTCTTTATAAAAATCAGATAATTTAGTTTTAGCTTCATTAAGTTCTTTTTCAGCATCAGCTAATTTTGTTTGTTGTTTGACAATTTTCTGTTCATTATCTTTATCTTTCGCTTTTGATTTTGATTTTGATTTTGCTTGTTCTAATTCTTTAGTTCTTTCAGCCACTTTATTTGATTTTTCGTTAATCTCTTTTTTATATTTGGCTTCTAAATCATCATTTGAACAATGCTTATTTAAGTTACGTAATGATTTTTCAAGCCCTTGGATTTGATGAGAATTATTATTTTTTTTAGCATAATCAATCTGTTTTTCAATAGCCTGTTTTTTGCTTTCACACGTAAGTCCCTTTAGTTGTTCATTTGAAGCATAAGCACCAAATGATAATGAGATAGCTAATGTAATGACACTCAATTTACTTATTAACCGAATTACTGATTTCATACGAATTTTTCCTTAATTTTATTTTCTTAATTGAACACAATTGACTTTATGATCTTTACCTTTAGTTAGAATAAGGTTCGCTCGTTCTTTTGTAGGTAAAATATTTTCAACTAAATTTAATTCATTAATTTCTCGCCAAATACGATTGGCAATATTTGTAGCTTCATGTTCTGGAAGTTTTGAGTAGTGATTAAAATAAGAGTTAGGATCGCTAAATGCACCCTCCCTAAATTTTAAAAACCGATTTACATACCAATCATGTAATAATGACATATCAGCATCAACATAAATTGAAAAATCGACATAATCCGAAACAAAAACTCGGTTATTCGCTTGTGGATAATTCAGTGTACTTTGCAGTACATTCAAACCTTCAAGAATCAAAATGTCAGGACTATCAATAACGATTTCTTCATCTTCGACAATATCATAAACTAAATGAGAATAAACGGGTGCTTTAACTTGTGCCTGTCCTGATTTTATATCAGCAACAAAATTAAGCAATTTTTTTATATCGTAAGACTGAGGAAACCCTTTTTTATTCATTATTCCATGTTCTTCAAGATATCTATTTGGATATAAAAAACCATCAGTTGTTACCAAAGATACTTTGCGATGTTCAGGCCAACGGGTTAATAATGCTTGTAGTACTCTAGCGGTAGTACTTTTACCTACAGCAACACTGCCTGCAATGCCAATAATGTAAGGTGTTTTTTGACTTTTACCTAAGAATTTAGATAAAACAGCTTGCCGATTAAAATTATTGCTGATGTAATAATTAAGTAATCTAGATAAAGGTAAATAAATTTCACTCACTTCATCCATGGATAAATCTTCATTAATACCTTGTAACGAAACTAATTCATCTGCAGTTAAAGTCATTGGTACAGTATTACGTAAGCTAGCCCATTCTTGACGATTAAATTTCAGATAAGGGCTTAAGTGATTTTTCATTTTATATTGTTCTCTAATTCGATCTAACAAATTTATTTGACTCAGATTATACATAAATTTCTTTTTTTACAATCTTAAATTAGCATGACGTCATCATCATAGCTATATTCTGGACTTACTGATAAAATACGTTTGTAAAATGATTAACCCTAATATTAGACAGAGATTTTATGTTAAAAAATAAATCAAAACAGAAAGCTAAAAAAAGCCGTCAAGAGATTAATGAAGAATCTCGGGAACTGAAGCGTAAACGCAAACACAAAGGTTTACCAAGTGGCTCTCGCTTTAATAAGCTAGATAATAATAAAAATAAAAATTCGACAAAAACAACCAAAGATCCAAGAGTGGGTAGCAAAAAACCTATTTCTTTAATTGTTGAAGATTCTAACAATATAGAAAAACCTGTTAAACAATCTAAACCAATTAAAACGATTTTATCGCCACAACAAGAATTAGAACAGTTAGAGAACGATCCAAAATTAGATATGTTACTTGATCTAGTCGAGCAAAATGTCAAACTCACTAAAGATCAACAAATTTATCTTGATAGAAAATTGAATCGTATCGATGAACTGATGCAAAAGCTTGGTTATACTGATGAAGACTTTGATGATTTTGAAGAATTAGACGAAAAGAAAGAAGATATTGTTAGTTTATTAAAACGAAACTAATGATAGTAAAATATAATCGGCAATCGTGATAGTGTGTGTCTTGATATCAGTAGGAATATAATCTATTGGATTATATTCCTACTGATAATTTAAGCTTAGAATCCATTATTTTTATTCAGTCAATTAATAATTAACAGTGAGCAAATCATAGTGCCAATATTAATTATGTTAAGTTTATATTTTGGGTTGTTGATTTGCACATTGTTATATTTAAATAAAACTAATCGAATCAAAATTAAAACCAAAATCAAGAACCAACAAAAAGCAATAGTAAAAATTCATAAAAATAACAACACTAAAGATAGACATAAGTGGAAGTAAAAAGCATGACTGATACGCAATTATGGGATCAAGCGATAATTGAAAAATATAATTATTCTGGCCCAAGATATACCTCTTACCCTACTGCACTTGAATTTAACGAAAAATTTAATGAGCAGGAATTTTTATCGGCAGCAACTCGTTATCCTACAAAGCCGTTGTCGCTTTATGTACATATTCCGTTTTGTCATAAGCTTTGTTATTTTTGTGGTTGTAATAAACTTATTACTCGCCAAACACAAAAAGTTACCAAATACCTTGATATTTTAGATATTGAAATTGCCGAACGTGCAAAATTATTTAAACATCGCACGGTAACACAAATGCACTGGGGTGGTGGTACACCAACTTTTTTAAACGATGCTGAAATTACTCGATTGATTACCTCGTTAAAAAAGCATTTTAATTTTGTTGCTAATGCCGAACTATCCATCGAAATTGATCCGCGTGAAATTACACCACAAACAATTGACCATTTAGCAAGTGTTGGTTTTAATAGGCTAAGTATGGGAATTCAAGATTTTAATCACGAAATCCAAAGCCTAATTAATCGTGAACAAGATGAAACATTAATACGGTCTCTTATTAATCAAGCACGTAAAAATAATTTTCACTCAATTAGTTTAGATTTAATTTATGGCCTACCAAAACAAACCATTGAAAGTTTTGCCGAAACGCTTAATAAAGTGATTGAGATTTCTCCCGATCGTTTAAGTGTATTTAATTATGCCCACTTACCAAGCCGTTTTGCTGCCCAACGAAAAATTAAAGATGATGATTTGCCTAATGCCAATCAAAAATTGCAGATCCTACAAACTAGCATTAAAAAGTTAACCGAAGCTGGTTATCACTTTATCGGTATGGATCATTTTGCTAAGCCCTCTGATGAATTAGCTATTGCTCAACAAGAAAATAAATTGCATCGTAATTTTCAGGGGTATACAACTCAAGGCGATGCTGATTTACTTGGACTTGGTGTGTCGGCCATTAGTATGTTAGGTGATAGTTATGCGCAAAATCAGAAAGATATAAAAATCTATCAAACTCAGGTTGAGCAAAAAGGACATGGATTATGGAAAGGATTCACCTTAAATCGTGACGATAAGATTCGTCGTGATGTGATAAAACAGCTTATCTGCCATTTTCATTTAGATAAAAATGTCATTGAACAGCAATACCAAATTCAATTTGATGATTATTTTTCCGAAGATTTAAAATTACTAGCTCCATTGCAAAAAGATGGATTAGTGACAATCAATAACAATATAATCGAAGTCCAACCTAAAGGACATTTATTGATACGCAATATTTGTATGTGCTTTGATATTTATATGCGAAAAATGGCAAGGCAGCAGCAGTTTTCTAGGGTTATTTAATTTGAAGTCGTTTGTCAAATTGCCGTAAACAATATGAGTAATTCCTACAAAGTAAATATTATGATAATATTTATTCTAATTTAATAAAAAATAATAAATAAATTATTTATTTTATTGTGATTAAAGGTTAGCTTTTAAATTCACAATTTTAGCCTTAGACATGAAATTTTTATTTTTAATAAGGAGTATATTGATAAAATGGCATTGATGAATAAATTAGTAGAAGTATTTCCAACTCGCCCTTTAAAAGTCATGAATTTAAAGCAAGAAGGCTCAATGCATCAAATAAGAAGATTACTTGCAGCAATAATTCTCTTTGCGTTAGCTTTATTTATGGCCATAAGAAATTATCCTGGATTAATTGATGATTATAAAATATCACAGAATCCTGTTGTGGTTGACTATGATGTAGAAGGAACATGTCGTGCAAGACGTATGGTTGATAACTGTTCAGTGAAAATTACTACTGATACAGGACAAGTTATTAAGCGTGATTATACTTTCATTGGGGGGAAAAAAGGAAATTATCAAGTTGTAACTGTCGCTTCGGCCGATGATCCATCACTAGTAACAATCAATTTAGCTATTGATAATATGCGGACTGTATTTGTGGCTACTACTGGTCTTATTCTTTTGTTGTTGTTGGTTACATGGATGAGTTTAGGATGTTTCTTAAGAACACATAAAATGATAAAAGTTATCAAGGAAATTAACGGGCAAAAATTAACACCTGTTATTGTACCAGTTAAACTAGTCTCTTATGGTAAAATAATAACTGCCTTATATCGTGCAAGCAATGCACAAGGAATAAATGCTAAATATGCAGCCAATTTTAATAAAGACTCAAACGGTGGACCAATCATTATAGGTGATAAGATTAGAAATAAATGTAATGTGTTGGCCGTAGTTGGAGAAAGCAACTCTGTTCCTATTCTTCTTGACCAAGAATTTATGCGCTGTGATTTTACCTATAATGAAATGCAGGCATTAAAAGAAGCTCTCTCTTAATCCAGATATGATATCAAGAATAGTGAAATCAGTTTGTTATTAAATATTTAAATTTTATACCTAGGGCGATAACATCGCCCTATTTTTTTAAACAAAATAAACAGCACTTATTAATGGCTTGCTAGATAAACCTTAAATTTCGTCGTTTGGGCAATCACTTCAACGCTTTTGAATGTTTCATCTAAAATGGTTTGATACGGTAAAAATGAATTTGCCACAATGCACAAATAACCATTTAATTTTAGGTGTTTTTTTGCTTCTTTGATTAACGTATTAACGGCCGTGTAATTAGTCTGTTTACCATCATGAAAAGGTGGATTCGAAACAATAAGATGATATTTATCATTTAGATTTGAAAAAACGTCACTCGCTACAACTGTGGCATTAACATGATTACGGTTTAACGTGGCTTTACTTGATTCAATTGCTGCACAGCTTACATCAGATAACGTTAGTGCTATATCAGGATTTAATTTACCTAGCACCGTGGACAAAATGCCCGAACCACATCCCACATCTAATACATTACCTTTAATAATATCAGTACGATCCATCAATGCATTTAACAATAATTCACTACCAGCATCTAAGCCTTTTTGGCTAAAAACACCAGGTAAGCTTTTTATTTCAATATTCTGATTTTCAATAGTTAAATGATAACTTAACCACCATTCATCAAGATTAAATACTAAACGGCTATCTGCCTGAAAATGATATAAACCACAACGTCTTGCGCTATCGATTTTTTGAATTGTACCAAAATCATTCAATAAAGCTTCCACGCTTTTTACACCTGTTTTATTTTCACCTATGATAAAAATATCACTACCTTTTGGCATATTATGCAATAAATAAGAAAGCTGAAATTGTGCTTCGCTTTTAGTTTTTGGCCAATAGTAAATCAGTGTATTCATTCCTACGTAAAAATCCGCTTCTGGCAATAATGAAAAATAGGTGTGATTGCCTCGTGCACTAGCTTTTAGACGTAAATAAGTATGAAATTGTGTGCAATGAATCTTAACTTGATTTGCCGACATAATAGATGGATAACTATCCTGAATATCACCAGCTATCAGCACATTTTTATCGTTAAAAAATGTTTGGTGACGCTCAAGTACTTGACTTGCTGGGGTAAAAGCAGATGTTGCCATATTTCCTCAATGAAAAACCTTTATAAATTGATGCATTGATTATACAATTAACTATCTTTAATCTCTAATAAAAAACAGTAAGTCAATAATGACACTACAAGATTGGTATCTAAAACAGTGCAACATAACTCAATACGTTTTGAGGAATGCTAATGTTTTCAAAGGTGAAATAGCGACACAAATAAGTGAAGAAATTAGATTGATTGTAGTTGCAGAACAAAAACCAACACAAAAAATCTATTATGATATTTTAAATGCTATCCATCTAACTGAAAAACAAGTATTGTTTTTAACGCCACAACAATTAATTATTCCTGCTGATGAAATTAATACAGTAATTTGGTTTATTGATATTACCTTGGATGAGTCTTGGATTAACCCATTAACTATTCAAACAACCAGTTTAAATCAGCTTGCAAAAGCACCACAACAAAAACGCCTACTATGGCAACAATTATGTCAATATGAAAACTATTTCCATCCTCACCGAACATGATTTAAAAAAAGCTTTTGAATTAGAAAAGATTTGCCATGCAATTCCTTGGTCAAAACAAACATTCTTTTCAAACCAAGGTGAACGTTATCTCAATTTTAAAATAACGATTAATAACCAAATAGTTGGGTTTTGTATTTGCCAACATGTAGCAGATGAAGCAAATTTATTTAACATTGCAATACATCCCGATTTTAGAAAGCAAGGACTAGCAAGAGAGCTGCTCAATCATTTAATAGATGCGTTAATAACGATAAAATCGCCCTATCCAATCTCAACCCTTTGGCTTGAAGTCAGACAATCAAATACGGCAGCACTTAAGCTTTATCACACGCTGGGATTTAACCAAATAACGATTAGAAAAAATTATTACCCAACAACTAATGGTAAACAAGAAGACGCTATTATCATGGCATATACTTTGGCTTTATGATTTACCAATAAAATGAGCAAAAGGAAAAAAGTGTAATGTCACAAAATAGAGCTTTACTTTTTATTAATGGCGAGCCACCACAACATGACTTTCAACATTTGGATAATTATACTTATATTGCTTGCACAGATGGGGCTTATCATAATTATCTGTCGACTTTGTCAATCGAACCAAACTTTATTATTGGCGATTTAGATAGCTATAATCCTAACAAAGCAATTCCACCTAAAACTAAAATTATTCATACACCTGACCAAAATAAAACTGATTTTGAAAAAGCAATTTTGTTTTTAGCAGGTAAAGGGGTGAAAGCATTTGATGTTTATGGTGCTAGTGGTCATGCTAGCGATCACTTTTTGGGGAATATTTCTGTTGCAATAAGATATTATCATCAGTATCAAATTACCTTTTATGATAATTATTGTCATTTCTTTTTTGCAAAACATCATCAAGAAATAACCAATGTAAAAGATCATATTATTTCACTAATGCCATTTTCGAAAGTAACTGGTGTAACCATTACAGGCTTTCAATACCCCTTAATTGATGCCACATTATCGCTAGGAGGAGTTGTGAGTTTAAGAAACAAAGCGATTAGTGATTTGATTAAAATATCCTTTAAAAACGGTGATTTAATGGTCTTCGTTGAGAATTGAAATAATGTCAATTGACATTTATATTTACATTACTTTACAATCTTCCTTTACAAAAGAAGAAATATAATTGTGGTTCAAGGAAATTCGCCATGCTTCTCAAAAAACTTTCTGTGCTAGTTTGCGCATCTTTCGTTTCTTGTGTTTTTGCCCAAACAAATAATATACAGGATGAAACAGATAAGGTAATTGATACATTTTTGCAATGTGATAATCAGTTTTTTGAACAATTATCTAAACACCAAGAGTCAATAAATCAATACGTTGATTTAGCAACCACTCCCGATAATGTAACTTATATTCCTGTTGAATCTATTCAAAAACCCGACAAAAATAAAGTCATGTTTAAAAAACCACTTAAGTATCATGGTTTAGAAATTGTTGGCTATCAAAATATTTATATTTCAACTACTTTATCTGGTCAGTTTCTTTATTGGGGATTTATCTTTGATAACAAGCAAGATGAAATTAAAAGTGCTTTAAGCCATATTAATTGGTTACACTATAGCCAAAATACTTACATAGCAAACGCCAAAATTTATGATAGAAAATCAAAATCTAAAACATGGGAAGATGATATTTATGCCATCGATGGTGTTATTCCAAGGTTTGGTACAATTAATAAAGCGCTTTATTTAGAATCTTCTGCTAATAATCAAAGTAGTATTTTTTGTTCTATTCAAGGCGATTTAGAAAAAGAAACAATTCTTACGACTCGCCCAGATCTAAAACCAATCATCGAAAAACAAGAAGCTGAACTGCAAGAGCGAATTAAAGCAAATCAAGAAAAAATGCAAAAAGAAAAACAACAAACTCAATCACAAGCTAATCCTACAGATACTAACTCAAAAGATGGAGAAAAAATTTAAATGAAAAAGGTCAATTTATTTTTAATTCTCTTTTCTTTTGCAGCATTCAGCCATGCCTCAGGGGAAAAAGCTAATATTGATACGAAAGCAAATGAAAATACTGCTGTTGAAAGTTTAAAAGATCCAAGAGTAGGAGAACAATTCATTCCAACATCAAAAACTAACGACAATAATACTATTGGCTATTCATTTTTAGATAGAAAATCGATCAACCTTCACCCTTTCAACTCCAAAATTCGTGTATTTAGTGAAGTGACTAATTACAGCCCAGCATTGATACAAAAAAATGATGATGGTACAGAGACACCCTATCATTCCATAAAGATCGAATATTATGCCAATTGCGACAAAATGGAGTTAGCAAAAGGAAAACTTAGAACAATCGAAAATAATTTTGGTGATGGAAAATTAGTCAACACAATTGAGATAGCAAACCGTTGGATAGCTATCACTCATGATAACGAGCAATACAAATTACTTGCTATTGCCTGTTCCTTACCACTTGCTAAATAGTAAATCAGTACCTACTTTTACTCTTGCCACCTTGCTGTGGCGGAGTATATCCATTTATGTTAATATCGCTCTATTATTTATTTGAATGAATATCCCTTTATGAATATCACACAATTCCATACCATTACCGAGCAGTTATTCAGCAAAATCGAATTATTCTTGGATAATTATGTAAATGAGCATGACATCGATTTAGACTATGAAACAAACGGCAATGTCATCACCATTAGTTTTCCCAATGGTAGTAAAATCATTATTAATACCCAAGAACCACTCTTTCAGGTATGGCTAGCCACTCAAAAACAAGGCTATCATTTTGATTATATCGATAATAATTGGATTTGTAATCGCACCGACAAGTCGTTTGATCAAATTTTTTCTGAATCTGTAAAAGAACAAGCTGAGCTATAATGTATAAAAAACGGGAATTAGTTTAACAATTAGTTCCCGTTCAAGATAGTAGTCACAAAATTTTACTTAAAAGAAATCTACAATAAAGTAAGATTTGCTAATTTAACTACTAGCCATTTTATACCTTCATTAACAAAAGCAATTTGTACTCGCTTATGATCACCTTCACCATCAAGATTAACAATAGTTCCTTCACCAAAACGTTTATGTAACACTTTACGACCTAATTTGTAACCATCACATTGAGGCTTCTTTTTAGGGTAAGACTTTATTTTTTCAGGCGACATTGTTCCTTGATAACTAATTTCATTTAACTTATCAATAGGTAATTCAGACAAAAAGCGTGAAGGTAAATTACGCTCTTCACGACCATATAGACGCCTTATCTGAGCTAATGATAATGTTAGATACTTACGTGCTCGAGTAATACCAACATAGGCAAGACGACGCTCTTCTTCAAGTTTATCGAAGTCTTGAGAAGATCTTAAGTCTGGGAATATACCCTCTTCTAGTCCTACAATAAAAACATTATCAAATTCAAGACCTTTGGCAGAATGCAGAGTCATTAGTTGAACGGTATCTTGTTCACTAATTACATCTCTGCTTTCTAATGACGTATATGCTAAAAATGATTCTAAAACAGTTAATGCCTTACCCGTTTCTTTATCTTGAATAAGGTTATTTTCATTAAAGCGATAAAACTGCTCAGCGGCCGATACCAATTCTTCAAGATTTTCCAGCTTTGATTGCCCTTTAATACCAGGCTCTTGCTCATACATTTGCAATATGCCAGATAATTTGATAATAATATCAAGTTGTTTATAAAATGGTTTAAGCTCTACTTTATCGAAGATTGATTCTATTAATTCCAAAAAACGACCAATCCCAGAGCTTTGCCGTTCAGTAAAAGCATTGGTTTGGATTAGCATTATACATGCATCCCATAATGAAATATTATACTGCTTTGCAGTCAATCTAATTTTATCTAGCGTGACATTACCAATACCTCGAGTTGGGGTATTGATTGTAGCTTCAAACGCCATGTCATTATTGTGGTCATGTAATAGCCGTAAATAAGCAAGCGCTAATTTAACTTCTTGTCGTTCATAAAAACGAATAGATCCATAAATTTGATAAGGTAAACCTGCTTGCAACAATGTATCTTCAAATATACGTGATTGTGCATTATTACGGTACAATATCGCACAGTCTGCGTACTTTCCACCTTCGTCATGGAATTTTTTTATTTGACCAACAACAAATCTTGCCTCATCAATATCATTAAAACCAATATAAAGCGTAATCAGTTCACCGCCGCCTATATCTGTCCATAAAGTTTTACCCAACCGGTTCTGATTTTTCGATATTAAATTATTAGCTACATCTAAAATGTTACCAGTTGAACGATAATTTTGTTCCAACCTAATAATTTCAGTTTCAGGGTAATCGTTTATAAATAATTGGAGATTATCCGCATTAGCACCACGCCAACTGTAAATAGATTGATCGTCATCGCCTACAATCATTACATTAGCTGTATTACCTGCCAGTTTTTGTACCAAACGATATTGGATCTTATTAGTGTCTTGAAATTCATCAATTAAGATATTACAAAAACGATGATGACAATAATTTAAAACGTCTTGATTATGGCAAAGCAGCTCATACGTTCTTAAAATTAATTCTGAAAAATCAACGTATCCAACTCTATCGCAAATAGTCTGGTAGTCTCGATAAATCGCCTGCCACATCACTTGTTTAGGATCTTCAGGAACAATATCTTCCGCTCGGAATCCTTTTTCCTTTTGAGTAGAAATAAAAGCAGCACACTGTTTTGGCGACCATTGTTTTTCGTCGATTTTTAGCTCGTGAAAAATTCGCTTAATAAGCCGAATTTGATCTTCAGTATCAATAAGTTGAAAATTAGGAGGTAACTTAGCTTGCTCAGGAAACATGCGTAACAAACGATGAGTAAGCCCATGAAATGTACCCACCCACATACCATTAAAATAACCCTCACCTACTAATGCTTGAATACGTTCTTGCATTTGAATAGCCGCTTTATTGGTAAAAGTAACCGCAAAAATTGAGCCAGGTGAATAACTCTTTTCAATACAAAGCCAAGCAATACGATGAACTAAAACACGCGTTTTGCCACTCCCTGCACCTGCAAGAACAATTGAATATTGACTATCGGTAGTAACTGCTTTTTGTTGCTCTGTGTTTAGGCCATCTAATAATAATTTATTAATTTCCATTACATGCAAACCTATTTTGATAATAGAAACCGTCAAGTAACATTATTGTTGAAAGCGTTATTAATATTTTCATCATATTCCGAATACGTTTGTCCACTGTGATCTAACAGAATATAAATAAAGACAAAGCTTCTTAGGTAAAAATTTCCATTACTACTAAAGAAACGTATCTTTGCATTTATTTTACTGTTTATTTGTACAGATAAGGAGGTTAATTATAGCAGATTCTCTAATTCTGGCAATTGTGTTATTTCGATGTGAGGTAAACATCTAGTATCATTAAGCTGAAAAATATCCTGATTATAAATATTAATAAAGCAAGCTAAAAAGCCGTTATCAATAGCTCCATTAACATCCGTTAATAAATTGTCACCCACATGTAAAATAGAGTGTGATGAAATATTAAGTTTGTGAGATGCTAAATCAAAAATTTCAGGAAAAGGTTTAGAACGGCCATGTTCACCACCACGTAGTGAAAATTGAAAATAATCACCTATGCCAATTTTGTTAATATCAACATTACCATTAGTAATAACAGCCAAAGGATATTTAGTGGCTAATTTAGTTAATAGTGTATGCGTTGATTCAGGAACGTTCATCTTGTGCCGCCAAACATTAAAACAACTCATTGCTTCATCGATGACATCAGCAAATTTTGATGCTGGTATATTAGTTTTTTTTAATAGCGATGTAATGGTTTGAATTCGCCAAACAATAACATCGTGATAAATTTCAGGGTCAGATGCAAGTACAGCACGCTTTTCAGCAAAATATTCGGGTAAAGTAAGCGTGCGCAATTGTTCATAACCTTGAAGAGTTTTGATCATTTCGTCTTCCGCTTTTTCAACGATCATGCTGTTATTGTATAACGTATCATCTAGATCGAAAGTAAACGCTTTAATCTTATTAATAGATCGATAAAAGTGCATCGTTATTTTCCCCTTTTAGCGCGTGGATGGGCTGAATCATAAACTTCAGATAGATGCGAAAAATCTAAATGCGTATAGACTTGGGTCGTCGATAAATCAGCATGCCCTAACAATTCTTGTACTGCACGCAAATCACCACTTGATTCTAGCATATGAGTTGCAAATGAATGACGTAATTTGTGAGGGTGAACATGACTGCTTAACCCTTGTTTGATTCCCCACTGAGCAAACCGTTTTTCAACATTTCGCGGTGAAATACGCTTACCCAATTTGGAAATAAATAAAGCATCATCTTGTGGTGTTAAAAAATTCCGCATTGACAACCAGTGTTTAATCCATTTGATAGATTCTCGACCTAATGGCAATTTTCGCTCTTTATTCCCCTTACCCATTACGCGAATTTCACCATCAACAAGATTCAATTCTTGACAGTTAAGACCGACTAATTCAGAAAGGCGTAACCCAGAACCATACATAACTTCAAGCATTGTTCTGTCACGAACAGAAAGAGGATCGTTATGATCAATATCAAGCAGTTGATTAATTTCGTCAATATCAATATTTTTGGGTAAGTGTTGACCTAATTTTGGATTTAGCACGCCTCGAGCTGGATTAGCGGTAAGCAGCTCGTTTTTTACCATCCAATCACAAAAACTACGCAAAGCAGAAAGTCTTAATGATAAGCTTCTTGCTTGCAAGCCCGTCTGTTTGCTACGACTGATTAACAATCTAACTGCGGATGAATCCAAATTTTGCCAGTTCGAGATTTCAACTTCACTTGCCAACGAAATAAGTGCATAAAGTTGACGTCGATAATTAATCTGAGTATTTAAGCTTAGTTGCTTTTCTGACTTTAAATAATTTAAAAATTGATCAACAGGCAGCTTTAATGCCGTATTATCATTTTTATTAGGCTGCATAATGCTATGTCCTTATTTTGTTCGCATAATCCATCTGCTAATTAAAATCGGTAAAATTTCACTCATTTTTTCAAGTAATAATGTACCTTGTCCTGCTTGATAATGTTCGGAATTAGCACTAGTAAACATTAAAAGCCCCAAATCACCAAATTGACCTAACAAAGATAATGCCACTGAGCCAACATAACCGTGTTCATCAGGTAATAAAAAATCAAGCTCAGTTGAATTTAATGTACCTAAATACTGTTGACTGTACTGGAAATGTCTAACACGAATAAAATCAAATTGTGATGAATCTAAAGCTATATGATGGTAATTTGATGGCGCATTAAGCAACCATTTGTCACCAAAAAGATATAAATAAGCACCACTAAGTCCTAATGATTTAGCCCATGTGTTTAATAAAACAATAAGTTGATTTAGATCCTGTGCTTTAATTAATTCAATTTGCAGATCCATTAGCTGATTAAACAACAATTCGTTGGCACTGGCATGTTCCAATAATAATGAAATTTCGCACTCTAATTGGTTAATTTTATTGCGCTGACGCGCCATGTTCCATTCTGGTAAAGAAATCATTCCCCTGACAGGATGAGGCACTTGCATACACTCAACATACCGGGCATTTCTCATAAAAAAATCTGGATTATCAATAATATATTGACAAACGATTTCATCATTTAATTTTAATGATGAAGACGATCGCCGAGCTTTTTTTACTCTTAAATTTTGTGTATTTTTACCAACCATAATTAGCGTCTATTGTATTACCGTGTTATCTCATGTTTCTACTGTTTTTTTCGGTTAAAGATAAAAACTTCAATAAAATCAATACCAAACCTGAATGTTTTTTGCCTTGTTATTTTCTGTCAACAAGTTTTAGAATCTATTGGGAGGATGATGTTAAAGTTAAGTAGCAATAAAACCATCATATACATGTGTAGCAGGTCCAGTCATATAAAGTGGTTGATTTCCACCTTTCCATTCAATTAATAATTTGCCACCAGGTAAATTGACATTAACTTGTTGGTTTAATAGTCCTTGATTGATGCCTACTGCTACTGCGGCACAGGCACCAGTACCACAAGCTTGTGTTTCACCAACCCCACGTTCAAATACACGTAAATTAATGTTATTGCGATCAATAATATGCATAAATCCAATATTGGCACGTTCAGGAAAGCGTTCATGTTGTTCTAATAACGGACCTAGTGTTGCCACTTCTGCGGTTAGAATATTATCGACTTGAACAACACAATGAGGATTGCCCATAGATGCAACACCACATAATATAGTCTGTTCTTGTGCTCGGATTATATAAGTTTTTTCTTCTTTTATAGCTTTGAAAGGAATTTTGTTAGGTTCAAAAATAGGCTGTCCCATATTAACACGCACAGTATTATCATCATTTACGGTTAAAACAATATTGCCTTTCATGGTACTAACTTTTAACACTCGTTTTCGGCTAAGGCCTTTTAAACGGACAAAACGTGCAAAACAGCGAGCCCCATTACCACATTGCTCAACTTCAGAACCATCTGAATTAAAAATACGATAATGAAAATCACTATCTGGTACATAAGGTGGCTCAACAATAAGAAGTTGATCAAACCCGACACCAGTATATCGATCTGCCATACGTTTAATCATTTCTGTCGAAAGATGAACATTTTGTGTCACAGCATCAATAACCATAAAATCATTTCCGAGTCCATGCATTTTTGAAAAGTTCATCGCTAGTTTACCTTCTGTTGTCAAACATGTTTTTATTTTTAACTTTTAGTCTAAACTGGTTACCAACATCAACTAAAAGAGGAATGCTATTATAATTAAGCATTCAATAACCTGTTAAATATTATAAAACTACTTCACCTCGCCATAAATCATCGAAGGATTCACGCTGGCGAATTAATTTATGTTGTTTATCATCAATAAGCATCACTTCTGCTGGTCGTAAATGGCTATTATAATTTGATGCCATACTAAAGCCATAAGCACCAGCACTACAAATTACCAACAAATCATCTTGTTTAACCGAAAGCTCACGCTGATAAGCCAACACATCGCTAGATTCGCAAATAGGTCCCACAACATTATAGACCAAAAATTCATCACCAGTTTGTGGTTGCTTTTCAGGTAACACTCTCATCCAAGCATCGTAAAGAGCGGGACGAATTAAGTCATTCATACCTGCATCGACAATTGCAAAATGGTTATTATCTTGGTGTTTGGTATATTCCACCTTAGTAATTAGCAAACCTGAATTAGCAACAATCGAACGCCCAGGTTCGAACAAAATTTCAATATCAGGATAATCAACTAATTTGTTCTTAAGCTCGGTTACAAGTTGCGATGCTGTTGGTGGTTGTTCGTTATCATAACAGACCCCTAAACCTCCACCTAAATCAATATGTTCAATTACAATATTATTAGATTGCAATTTATCAACTAAAGCGAGTATACGATCGGCAGCATCAAGAAATGGTGACAATTGAGTTAATTGAGAGCCAATATGGCAATCAATACCAACGATTTTAATGTTAGCTAATGAGCTTGCCTTTCGATAAACATTTAAAGCTAACTCATAGCTAATACCAAATTTATTTTCGCGAAGACCTGTTGAAATATAAGGATGTGTTTTAGCATCCACATCAGGATTGATTCTCAATGAAATCGGTGCAATTTTACCTAATCTTTTAGCAACTTCATCAACTCGGTATAATTCAGCCTCAGATTCAACATTAAAGCACTTAATACCAACTTCAAGCGCACGTTCAATTTCAACTATTGATTTAGCAACACCTGAAAAGACAATTTTTTTAGGATCTGCTCCTGCTTTTAATACTCGTTCTAACTCACCTTGTGAAACAATATCAAAACCAGCACCCAGTTTTGCAAGTAAACTCAAAACAGCCAAATTACTATTAGCTTTAACCGCATAACAAACCAAATGTTTATTATTAACCAAAGCATGTTCATACTCTAAAAACTGTTTACTTATGTATTCGGCCGAATAAACATATAATGGTGTACCATACTGCTTAGCAAGATCCGCTATCGCTATCTGATTGGCAAATAAACGATTTTGTTGATAATTTAAAAAATCCATCATGTTATTCCATTATGCAATTTAAATAAATAAACCAGATTGAATTGAAGCAGTTGTTAGTTTTGTTTGTTGCATTGCTGTTTTTTCAACTGGATGATAAAGCGGACCTTTTAATCCACATCCTACTAATGCCAATGTAACAAAACAGATAGGGAGTAATTTTATAGTTGATTTCATACAATATTCGCAATTCTTTCCATTTTTTATAATACTATCTATATTACACGATAGGCACAATGCTGCAAAGCGCAAATCATCATGCGAACATAAACAGATATATAAAATAAGTAAATATATTAAATTAAAGGTACAAGACTACATTCTACACATCAAATTACTATGCAATAAACCGTTACACAATTTGTAGATATGATTCAGATTGATAATTTCAAAACTTATCAGAAAAAATCAGCTAAGTTTTATGCATTAATATACTTTTCACGATTTGGAAGCCAACAATCAACTAATTGTTCAGCACTGTGTGGATGGTTTTTTTGGATGTCATAAGATATATTTTGAATTTCACTAATCAAATGCTGGTCGCGAATCAAATCAACAACTTTAAAATTAGCTGTACCCATTTGCCGAGTCCCTAAAATTTCACCACCACCACGAAGTTCAAGATCTTTTTGGGCAATAACAAATCCATCAGTACTTTCACGCATTACCTTCATGCGTGCTTGAGCAACTTTACTTAGAGGAGCTTGATACATTAATACACAATGAGATACTGCCGTGCCACGTCCAACTCGCCCACGCAACTGATGTAACTGAGCTAAACCTAAACGTTCTGCATTTTCGATAATCATTAAACTAGCATTAGGAACATCAACACCAACTTCAATAACTGTTGTAGCAACCAGCAGTTGAATTTTTCCTGCTTTAAACTCTTGCATAACTGATTGTTTTAAATCAGACTTCATTTTACCATGCACTAACGCAATATTTAAATGCGGCAAACGCATTTGCAATTCTGCAACCAGCATTTCAGCCGCTTGTGCGTCAAGTATTTCGGACTCTTCGACCAAAGTACACACCCAATAAACTTGGCGGTTTGCTAAGCAAGCTTGATTTACACGTTCAATAATTTCATCTCGGCGATTATTAGGTATTACAACTGTGTTAATTGGTGTTCTTCCTGGAGGTAATTCATCAATAACAGAAACATCTAAATCAGCATAGACTGTCATGGCTAATGTTCTTGGAATAGGCGTTGCTGTCATAATTAATTGATGCGGATAAAGATGATCTTTAATTCCTTTTTCCCAAAGACTTAGGCGCTGATTAACACCAAATCGATGCTGTTCATCAATGATGACAAGACCTAACGAGGTGAATTCTACTTTATCAACAAATACTGCATGAGTACCAATTAACATAGTAATTTCACCCTTTTGAAGGCGTTCATAACGCTGTCGCTTATTTTTGGCGGTTAATCTTCCTGACAACCAATCAACACTAATTCCCAACGGCTCAAACCAAGTACTAAAATTATTATAATGTTGCTCGGCTAATATTTCTGTTGGTGCCATCAAAACCACTTGGCAACCATTTTCAATTGCATTCAACGCTGCTAAAGCTGCTACTAATGTTTTACCAGAACCAACATCACCTTGAATTAATCGCATCATAGGTACTGGTTTTGCCATATCGAGATAAATCTCTTGCACAACTCGCTGTTGAGCATGGGTTGGCGTGAAAGGTAATGATGATAAAAACGGGTTGATCAAGCGTTGAGTTGGGGAAAACAAGTGTGCCTGCTGTCTTTGATTATGTTTTTTTATCATTAACATACTCAGATGATAAGCAATCAATTCCTCAAAAATAAACCGCTTAATAGCTGGGTGATCACCCGACTCCAACTGTTCAATCTCAGTATCAATGGGGGGATTGTGAATAATATTTAAAGAATCAAAAGCCGACAAAAACCGATAAGCCAACTGAGGAGGTAAAACTTCTTCTGAAGGATTATTTTTCAACAAAATTAGCGCAGCCATAATTGACCGTCGAATCACAGCCTGAGTTAATCCATAAGTAGTTGAATAAATAGGTGTGTATCTTTCTTGATCATCTTCTAACTTGATAGATTTTTCGTCTCGACTTGTTTTTAATTTAAATTGCGGATGAATTATTTCAAGATAATTTTTACCGCGTTTTATTTCACCATAAGCACTGATCCATTTACCTTTAATTAGCGAAGCCTTCATACTAGCAGTAAAATGCATAAATCGTAATATTGCAATACCAGAATCATCTTGAACGTAACAAACTAGCATTTGTTTGCGACCAAAAGCAATTTCACTTTTAATAATAACACCTTCAATTGTCGTAAATTCGCCAATATTGGCGTCAGCAATAGCACAAGATGAAGTACGATCTTCATAACGTAAAGGAAAATGCAATAACAGATCTTTAACGGTATAGATACCTAATGTATTGAATTTTTTTTCTAGACTTTCACCAATCCCCGTTAGTTTTATCAACGGCAAATGGTCGAAAAAACGATTTATCATAATGACTAATTTATATTTCGTTTAACACTTACTACATCAGGTTGTAGTAACATTTTACGAATTAATTCATTAAGTTGCTGGGTATTTTTTACTTCTATCTGTAGAATAACAGTATAAATCTGCCTATCTTTTTCTTCGGTATTTAGCCATTGCAAGCGAGTATTTTCGTCATTAATAATTGAAAGTATATGCGCCAAAGAACCCTGAGTATTTAAAATATCGAGCCAAATTTCAGCAACAAAACGTTGAGAAATATCGGGAGCCCATTTAAGTGAGATATATTTTTCTGGATTATTTTGATAACCAGTAACATTTCGACAAGATTCATGATGCACAATTAACCCCTTCTCTGGACTAACATGCCCAACAATAGGATCATTAGGAATTGGATGACAACACTTAGAAAATGTAACAGAAACTCCTTCACTGCCAGTAATAACAAGAGTTTTATTTGGCTCTGATTTATTTTGCAGCAGCGCTTTATGTTCTAAACCTTTGGCAATAAAATGGCTCATAATATTACCTAATCCGATTTCGACTAAGACATCATCAAAATTGGACAATTTGGCTAACTCAACCACTCTAGCCTTTTGGCTTTCTGACAGTCCACTAATACCGCCTGATTTAACTAACGAAAGATTCAATAAACGTCGACCCAATTCAATTGCATCTTCACGCTTAAGAGTTTTAAGCGCCTGACGAATACGCGACTTCGCTCTAGCACTAACCACAAAATTTAACCAACTAGCATTAGGATGGCCCTCAGGGGAAATAATAATTTCAACTGTTTGCCCACTGCTTAATGGTTGTGATAAAGGATAAGGTTTACGATCAACAATTGCGCCAATGCATTGATAACCAATATCAGAATGGACTGCATAAGCAAGATCAACTGCGGTTG
This sequence comes from Gilliamella sp., assembly GCF_024104075.1. NCBI lineage: Bacteria > Pseudomonadati > Pseudomonadota > Gammaproteobacteria > Orbales > Orbaceae > Gilliamella > Gilliamella sp. The sequence goes on from NZ_JAGGHR010000003.1 coordinate 116,411, forward strand.
CTCCTTCTGGTAATTGCACAATACGTCCTTTGGGAGTAAAAACGTAAATTTCTTTAGGAAACAAATCAGATTTAACATTTTCGATAAATTCGAAAGAATTCCCTACGCTTTGTTGCAATTCTAACAGGCTTTGCATCCAGCGCTGAGCTTTAATTTGCGCAGTAGTATTGTTTAATTCATCAACTGCATTATACGCCCAATGAGCAGCAACACCCATTTCAGCCATTTGATCCATATCTTCGGTACGAATTTGGACTTCAACTGGTGTACCGTGAGGGCCTATTAACGATGAATGCAATGATTGGTAGCCATTTGCTTTGGGAATAGCGATATAATCTTTAAAACGATTAAGACGTGGTTTATACAAATTATGTACCAGTCCAAGAGCACGATAACAACCATCAACATCTTTTACCACAATTCTAAAAGTGTAAATATCCATGATAGAATGAAAATGTTGTTCACGTAGTTTCATCTTTTGATAAATAACATAGATATTTTTCTCGATACCAGTAACTTCTGCACAAATATGAGCGTCATGTAATCGCCCACGGATTTCAGACAAAATTTGTTGAATTAGCTCTTTTCGCGTATTTCGCGCTGTTTTAACGACTTTTTCAATCACTTTAGCTCGATTTGGATGCATTGCTGTAAAGCCCAAAATCTCAAGTTCTGTTTTGATGTGATTGATACCTAAACGATGAGCCAAAGGTGCGTAAATTTCAAGGGTTTCTTTAGCAATGCGACGACGTTTATCAGGTCTTAAAGCACTAAGTGTACGCATGTTATGCGTACGATCAGCAAGTTTAATTAAAATTACACGCACATCCTCAGTCATAGCAAGCACCATTTTCCGAAAATTTTCAGCTTGTGCTTCTTGCCTGTTACGGAATTTTAATTTATCAAGTTTAGAGACACCTTCGACTAAAATGGCAACATGTTTACCAAATTTGTCGGTAATATCTTGAAAAGTGACAGGAGTGTCTTCAATAGTATCGTGTAAAAGTGCGGCAATAACTGTTTCATAATCAAGCCGCATCTCAGCTAGATATGTTGCAACTGCAACTGGGTGAGTAATATAAGGTTCACCACTACATCGGAATTGCCCTTCATGTGCATTTTTAGCAAAAAGATAAGCATCTTGTATCAATTCGACTTGTTTAGACGGAAGATAAGATGCTACAACCTCTTTTAAGCCATCAAAATATTGCATAAGCAATTCCTGTAAAGCTTATTCGTATGATGGTGTGTTTTCGAGAAGAATCGACTCATGAAGTGTTGCTCGTGTTTCTTCCTCTTTGTTTTGACGAGCTTGAAAATCAGCAATATCAAGAATCTGTTTATTAACAAGACCATTTTCAATTTCACGTAAAGCAATAACAGTTTCTTTGTCGTTCTCTTCAGGAACATGTGGTGATTTATTTTCCACTTGTAATTGACGAGCGCGTCTCGCTGCTACAAGAACGAGATCAAAGCGATTACCAATTTTTTCTACTGCATCTTGAACAGTTACACGTGCCATTTTTACCTCTAATTTTTTACTAAAATACTTTATTTGAAAGATCTAATATTGTACTTAAATTTGTAGGCGATTGTCTATATTAATATTACTTTATCTGTCAATAATTGAGAAATGTCAGATAATTAAAACAGATCCTACATATTTGATGAATAGTCATGATAAATGTTCAGATTCATCATCAGTTTTATTATCCATATGGCCCTTACTTTGAGCTAACTTAACTGCAAAATAAAGATCATAAGCAAACTCGATATACTCATCATCAAGCTTAATATTCATCTGTTTAAACCAATTTTTAAGTGTTTTACGTCGACCAGATAAAATTAGGGTAACATTTCTTACTTTTAAAGACTTCACTAATTCATCAATTCCCGACAGCACACTCACATCTTTATAAGTAAAACAAGGGATTGCATCGACAATAACATAGCTTATTGGATCACTAGACTCATCAATATAACTGATAATTCTTCGTTTAAAATAAGCGATATTGAAATAAGTTAGCGGAGAATTAAATCGATAAATCATTGTATTACTGATCGGTTGCACATTTTGGCTTATGGAATGAATCCGACCACTTTCATCAACACCTAATAACTGATCTTTAGGTCTAAATACTCGACGTAAAAATAAAAATAACCCCAGTAGTACCGCTAACGCCATACCAGGAATAATCCCTATAACAAGTACTGAAATAAGTGTTATCAAACTCAAATAAAAAGCGTCTCGATCAAATTTAAAAAAGCGAACGATGGTTTGAAAATTAATGAGTGAAATTGAAGAATATATTAAAATAACCCCTAACACACAAGTTGGAATATATTGTAAAGGCGAAAGGAAAAACAATACCACAATACCAATTAATATTGCTGCAATAATCGAAACTAGTTGCGTTTTACCTCCATTTGCATCATTTACAGCTGTTCTTGATGATGTACCACTAACAACAAACCCTTGTGATAACCCTGCTACAATATTAGCTATACCTAACGCTTTAAATTCAACATCGGCATTGGTTTCATAGTTATTTTTTGATGCAAAACTGCGTACAGTTATCATCATACTAACAAAACAGATGATAGCAATATTAAGTGAAGGAACAACTAAATCACGCATTAATCCTTTATCAAAATCAAGCCATGACTCGGTAGGAATAAAATCACTGCTAACATTACCAATAATACGAATATTAAAATATTCAAAATTAAACACCCACGAAAAAAACGTCATCACAATAACAGCTAATAAAGGTGCAGGATATAGAGGTTTTAATCGCTTTAAGGCAATTAAAATAGACAAAGTAAAAAACGAAACGAGTGCAGTGCCTATATGAATTTCTGACAATTTAAAAGGGAAATAGACTATTCGCTCAATCAAATAAGAATAATCGTAGCTAAAGCCTAAAGTCTTGGCTAACTGATCGACCATAATGGTAATTGATATGCCATTAAGCAAACCAATTAAAATAGGCTGACTAAGTAAGTCGGCTAAAGCACCAAGATGTAACTTTCCAGCAATGATACACCAAATGCCTATCATTATTGTTAATATAATAACTAATTGCCAGCGCAATATTGGATCATTAGCCGCTAAAGGTAACACAACAGCGGCAACTACAGCACAAGTTGCTGTATCAGGTCCTACAATCAATTGTTTAGAAGAACCAAAAAACGCATATACAATTAAAGGCAAAATGGTCGAATACAGTCCAGCTATAGCGCCAACACCAGTCAATTCAGCATAAGCAATTGAAACAGGTAACGAAACAGCAGCAACTGATAAACCAGCTTTAATATCAAAATTAAGATATTCTCGTTTATACTGTAATAAACTGCCTAATCCAGGCATCCATGAAATTAGTTTTTGAAAAAAAGTACTTTTTAACAAATCAGCCATGCTAATCCTTATTTCCCCGCTATACTCATATCATCAATCAAAATTGAGCCACATTGAATACTTGTTCTTGTTTCGATATCATTTCCAATTTCCACAATGTTTTTATACATATCTTTAAGATTACCGGCAATGGTTATTTCACTAACTGGATATTGAATTTTTCCGTTCTCAACCCAAAATCCTGTAGCTCCACGCGAATAATCACCAGTCACACTATTAACACCTTGCCCCATTAACGAAGCCACCAAAACACCTTTATCCAATTTTTTTAGCATCTCATCAAAACTAGCATTTGCATGGCTTGGCGATACAAACCAATTATGAATCCCACCTGCATGCCCAGTCGATTTTAAGCCTAATTTACGTGCTGAATAATTGCCTAACAAATAAGTTTGTAATACACCTTGCTCAACAATATTGCGCTTAACTGTTTTTGTCCCTTCACTATCAAAAGGCGATGATCCAACGCCTTTTAAAATAAAAGGATCCTCATAAATAGTTAACCAATTAGGAAAAATCACCTTCCCTACACTATTTAAAAGAAAAGAAGATTTACGATAAATGGCACCGCCACTTATAGCACCTACTAAATGCCTAATGAGTCCAACGGCAACTTCTGCACTAAATAACACAGGAGTTTGCATTGTTGCGATCTGTTTAGCGCCTAAATGTGAGATCGCCCTATCAGCCGCCTGCACACCAATCCAATCAGCGGACTTAAGCTGACTATAATCACGTGATGAAGTATAAGCATAATTACTTTCCATCTGCCCTGCTTGTTGAGCAATAACTGAGCATGAAAGTGAATGTGAACTTGCGCAATAACCTTGCAACATCCCCAAACTATTACCATAAACATAAACGCCATAGCGACTACTAAAATAACCGCCATCAGAATTAATCAATTTGGAATGATTTAACGCAGTTAATTCGGCTTGTTTAGCCTGTTCAATGGCATTATCAACGTTCAAATCACTAGGATGAAATAAATCTAAATCGGGTGGATTAAATGCCATTTGACTCACATCACCCAAACCTGAACAAGGATCTGGCGAAGTATATTGCATAATATCAATCGCCATATTCACCGTTTGCAAAATAGCCTGAGAAGACAAATCATTGGTAGAAGCACTCCCTTTACGTTTATTTTGATAAACAGTAATAGATAACGCACCATCACTATTAAATTCAACATTCTCGGTTTCACCCATGCGAGTGCTAACATTAATACCTGTTGACTTATTAATCGATACCTCAACTTCATCAACACGTGACTTTGCTTGCTCAATAGCATTAGCAACAATTGCCGATAAAGTTTCTTTTTGATTTAAAGCTTCTTTTTTAATCTGTTCAATACTCATTTTATTATTTTCTACAATTCTGCTAGCGATACGCTATAATAAGCTAGAATTACACAATAGTTAACAAAAGAAATAACATGAATTACAATCAAGAGACAAATCTAGAACCCAACTTCGCTATTGACACTGAAGATGACGAAATCATCTACGTTAGTAAAAGTGAAATTAAACGTGATGCTGAAGCTTTAAAAAAATTAGGGATTGAACTTGTCAAGCTAAGCAAAAACGAACTTGAAAAAATTCCTCTCGATGAAGATCTCACTTATGCAATTGGACTTGCGCAGAAAATAAAAAAAGAAGGGTATCGCCGCCAAATTCAATACATTGGTAAACTGCTGCGTAACCGAGATATTGACCCAATTAGTCAAGCACTTGATAAACTTAAAAATCGCCATAATCAGCAAATCGCCCTATTTCACAAACTTGAAAAACTTCGTGATGAATTGATTGCAACTGGCGATGCCGAAACTATTATCGGTTTGTACCCAACTGCCGATCGTCAGCAATTACGAACCTTAGCCCGTTTAGCAAAAAAAGAGCAAGAAACAAACAAGCCAACCAAAACGGCAAGACAAATTTTTCAATATTTAAAAGAATTGAGCGACACTGAATAATCTTTATAAGGTGCGCTTATTATTATTCACAAACACTATATAAACTTAGATAGAGGATACAAAAATGGGACTTTTAAATGTACCAGCAGGTAAAGAATTACCAGATGATATTTACGTTGTGATTGAAATTCCAGCCAATGCAGATCCAATTAAATATGAAGTTGATAAAGACACTGGCGCTGTATTTGTTGACCGTTTTATGGCTACAGCAATGTTTTATCCATGTAACTATGGTTATATTAATCACACATTATCATTAGATGGCGATCCAGTTGATGTATTAGTCCCAACGCCATACCCATTACAACCAGGCTCAGTTATTCGTTGCCGCCCAGTTGGTGTATTAAAAATGACAGACGAAGCAGGTCAAGATGCAAAACTAGTTGCAGTACCTCACAGCAAACTATCAAAAGAATATGATCACATTAAAGATGTTGATGATTTACCTGAATTACTCAAATCACAAATCAAACACTTTTTTGAACAATACAAAGCATTAGAGAAAGGTAAATGGGTGAAAGTTGACGGATGGGATAACGCAGATGCCGCCCGTAAAGAAATTATTGAGTCATTTGAACGAGCAAAAAACAAATAAAGTTCAATAAAAAATATTTTTATCAAGGCCATAAATATTATTTTATGGCTTTTTTATTTTTCATAATTTTTAGTGACTTTAAAAATCAATTAAAATTTCAACGTCCAAAATTTGACTTTTATCAATTAAAAAATAATTTCCTGAAAATTCAATAAAACTTTTTTTTTTATAAAAAAAAATTATTATTCACATCTTGCTTTTGATTATAATTTATGCGGTAATATCACTGGGTAAACAACAAAGTACAAAATAGTGAATAACAATGAACCACAATAATGTATTTTTAAGCACATTATCTTGGCTTTTAGTTACATTATTAACACGATGTTAAAACCCATACGGCCGTAATGGCTAATTATTAATTATTGTTAGGATGTCTAGTAAATGAATAAAAAAACAGGCCAAGTAAAATGGTTTAATGAAAGTAAAGGTTTTGGTTTTATTACCCCTGCGGATGGAAGTAAAGATGTATTTGTTCACTTTTCAGCTATTTCAGGTGATGGTTTTAAAACATTAGCTGAAGGACAACAAGTTGAATTTGCTATCCAAGATAGCCCTCGTGGACCTGCAGCTGCTGAAGTCGTTGTAATCTAATTGAAACTTTAGAATTTCATATTAGAAAAACGCTCACTCACAAAGTGAGCGTTTTTTTTGTCTCTAAAAAAACTAAAAATCTCTCTAAAATGAGAACATAAAAAAAGCGACCCTAAGGTCGCCTTATAAACAAAGTTAAATATCAATTATTTTTTAGAAATAACTGCGATTAAATCTAATACTTTGTTTGAATAACCTACTTCATTGTCATACCAAGAAACAAGTTTAACAAAGTTATCACTTAATTGGATACCAGCTTTAGCATCAAATACTGAAGTACAAACTTCACCTAAGAAATCAGTAGAAACAACATCATCTTCGGTATAGCCAAGAACGCCTTTCATTGGGCCTTCAGCAGCGGCTTTGATTGCTTTACAGATATCTTCATATTTAGCTGGTTTTTCTAAACGAGCAGTTAAGTCAACAACAGAAACGTCTGGAGTAGGAACTCGGAAAGCCATACCAGTTAATTTACCGTTTAATTCAGGGATAACTTTACCAACCGCCTTAGCAGCACCAGTTGATGAAGGGATGATGTTTTGAGCAGCACCACGACCACCACGCCAATCTTTATGAGATGGACCATCTACAGTTTTTTGAGTTGCAGTTGTTGCATGAACAGTTGTCATTAATGCTTCAACAATACCAAAGTTATCGTTGATAACTTTAGCTAAAGGCGCTAAACAGTTAGTTGTACAAGAAGCATTAGAAACGATATCTTGACCAGCATAATCTTTATCATTAACACCGATAACAAACATTGGAGTGCTGTCTTTAGAAGGGCCAGTTAAAACAACTTTCTTAGCACCAGCTTGGATGTGTTTACGAGCAGTTTCATCAGTTAAGAATAAACCAGTTGCTTCAGCGACAACATCAACACCAACTTCATTCCATTTTAAGTTTGCAGGATCACGTTCAGCAGTAACACGAATTGCTTTACCATTAACGACTAATTTACCATCTTTAACTTCAACTGTACCGTCAAAACGACCATGTGTTGAATCATATTTAAGCATATAAGCCATATACTCAACATCTAATAAATCGTTGATAGCAACGATTTCAATGTCTGAACGTTTTTGAGCAGCACGGAAAACAATACGGCCAATACGGCCAAAGCCATTAATACCTACTTTGATTGTCATAACAATTACCTTCTTTTTAGTGTTTTTAATGTTAAAAATCTTTCCTGTAAACTATCAAATTTTAAAGATTTATTCAAGAAGATTCCTAATAATTAAACACGAATTGATTAAATAGATTAAACTGAATGTAATTTATATTAATTATTATAAATAAAATCATGATATTGTAAAAAATAACCTGACGTAGTAAGCCGTACTATAATCAAAAACCGTCCCAAAACTAAATAACAAACCAATAACTTAGTTTTCAGTTTTCGATATATTCTAACGTCGTGAAAAGACAGGCATATTAATTTTACAATATGTAGGATTTTCACCTTAAAACATTTCAGACAGAAATCTGATTTTATTGGAATTTTTTCAAATAAACGTATTTACTATCTAATAGTAAATACGCAAACTAGGGGGCTTTACCTTACATGGAAACTTTTTTAATGCTTGTTCCTTATTAGCACCATAAACTTAACCACATTCCAAAGATTAAAAGCTAAGGAGTAACGCAAAGACCCCGCGGGCTATTACTCGATTGGTTGAAGTACACATCACCAACATCTGAGTCCACATCAAACTGAGTATTTCCAGCCGTGTCGCTTGTCCAGTATTGGTAGTCATAGACGAAACCTGCTCCAGCATAAAGGTACGTACCGCCCCACTCAGTGAAAAATCCTGCTCCTATTCGACGCTGATAATGATTACCACTTGATGATGGCGTAGCGCCGACAGAGCCTTTACACCAATCACCTTCCCATGTACCCAAACAGATTGCGTTCGTTAGATCCTTTACTTGCGGCACTCGATAGCCTAAATATCTACACCACGCTTCTGTATTAGAATAGTTATCTTGTTTATCTTTACGGTTCACGAACCACTTCTGTAATACAAATCCATATTTTACCAGCTCATTACCAGTACTAATATCTCTACCCACTAACTCAAAAATCTGCGGTAACCTTGGCACAGCAATTCGATTAGGATAATGATTATTTATTTGAGCGCTTGCCTCAGGACCTTTTAGCGTAACGCGCGCTATAATTTCTCCTCCAGATGTAAGCCAATCATCTTCAGCCCATATCCATGTCACTGTGGCTGTTATTCCCCCATGTGTAACTGGCTCCCATACCAATTGGCGTGCATCAATTTCCTCTATAACTAAATCAAAATATAATCCATCAGCGCCTGTAGTCGGAAAATTAAGGCCGTATGATGCAGGATTGGTTGATTGAACTAAAAAGCCCTCATCAGGATTCCATATATCAGCTGGACCTGCGAAGTTGACTCCACTAATATCCACACCATTTTTACCAAATAGCAGATTCGGCCTTGCATAATTGATAACTACCGACTGTGGTAGCATTATTGCATCACTACGATGATTATTTACACGACCACTTTTACTAGTTAATGCCTGTAAACTCCATGAAGATGACAGTAATAACACCCCCAACACCAATAGGCTTTTTGGAAACAATTTCGATAATACGTTGAGAGATAATTTGGAAGATATAAATAAGTTTCGTGTAAAAATTCGTCGAATAAGATTATTTAATAAATTTAAGACATAGGTTAGCCAGTGCTGGTGTCTGGTGTCTGGTGTCTAAAATGATAATGCATTATGGTTTACCTGTCAAGTAATAACTTGTTTTATTTAGATTTTTTATAATTATTTGCTTATTTAATAAACTTGCTTTCCTATAGCGATAAAAGTATAACCATTTAAGATATAGTTGGCTAGTTTTTTAGCGGATTTTTTGTAAAGAAATGTAAAGATAAAACAATTCGACTTTATAGATAGGTTAATTTTATAATTAAAATAGGGTGTTAGCTTTATAGCTTTTGAATTTTGTCGGAATAACTGATATTGGTGATAACGTTTAATTTAAGAATTTTGAGCGTAACATCTTACAAATCACATGGCTACAAAATATAAACTACGGTACCCAACGCCCACGCTCGCTCTTAACCATCGGCATGATTTACTCAAATCATTATGATATTCGCCTTTTTTAAGCCTATTTGCTTTGCTCAGAAGTGCCAAATTGTTCCTGATAAATTGGCATCCATAACAAAGCACAAACTCGCCAAACAGTCCTATTTGGCGTGCTGCCCTCAGTCTATCAGCAAAGCACTCCGACACAGTTAAAAGATAGGTAAATTAACCTTGCCGTGTTGTGTGTTTTCTCTAAAATAGCTCAGGTAGACTATTGATTTTATTGAAGTTTTTGTTTTACTTAATTTAAGTAATTATTAGCTAATTTCTGTTTTTATTACAATGTTTTTGCTGTGTTTTTTGTGCCTTGCACACAACTAATAACTTTCGTTAGTTAACACACTATGGGATATAAATTTACTTTTATACTAAATAGATGTTTTATTGGAGCGGGAAACGAGGTTCGAACTCGCGACCCCGACCTTGGCAAGGTCGTGCTCTACCAACTGAGCTATTCCCG
>NZ_JAGGHR010000040.1:0-17572 GCF_024104075.1 Gilliamella sp.
GCCCATTCAGCATACGGAATACCTGATGTAGGTAAGCAAATTACCCTAGCTAAGACCTACCAAATAGCACCAAAATCGCAAATTTGTTATGCAAAACCGAATGATGTGATTGTTTCACCTAATCTACAATGGCGATCATATGATCCTAATTTGGCATCTAACCCAATTTCAGGACCTTGGGCTTGGAATGGTACGAATATAAGCCGACATCCTAACGCTGGTGGAGGGTATAGCGCTGATTATGTTTATAACTGGGGATTTAAAGCTAATCCAATAGAATCAGGTAAAAAATTTCCAACAACTGGCTTTCCTGGAGCTAAATTTCAATTAGTGATGATAGGTGCACAAGATGATTATCGTTATCAAATACTCAATAACCCAGGTGGAGGTGTTTCTGTTGATCAAAATGGGGTGGTAGAACTTAATAGTAAGCCGTCAGGAAATGTTACGGTGAGGACAACGTTAAAAAGAGATACTTCAATCATTCATGATTATATATTTAACCCAACTTCTGTGTGGTTAGAACCTAAAAATAACGACAATATAAATTTATCTAATGCAATCAATTTATGTGGAGGAATGGATAATATACCTTTACGTAAAGATTATACTAATTCTCCAGCTATTAATGTTGCAGAAAATCAGAATTGGAAAATTTATCCCAATAGTTTTACGCGATCAATTGGCGGTTCAGTTATGGGGGAATGGGGCTGGCTATCGAATAAAAACTATCCTAAATCAAATTGGCCTAAAGATAATACTTACTATGTTCTTTTTTGGACTAGAGAAATAGATTACGCTAAGTATAATATTTATTTTACAGTTAACTTATCTGGTTATGTTTCTACACGTGAAGCTGAAAGGGGTGACAATAGTAAAATAGCGTGTAAACGTTAATGATTCTACAATATATGATAATATCGAGTTATATAAAACTCAGATTAACTGAAACGTAACTCTCTGAATCAGTGACGGCTATTTTTATGATTTTAGCGCCATATTGCCTTCTGGTGATAAGGCGCTATTTTTTTATGTTTTCCATTACCATTGTTTCTCAAATTACGATAAATAACACAACAAGTAGTTCCTACATATTACTCAGTAAACTCACCTCTTTTAAGAACATTAGTTGTATAAAGAATTCACACACTATCATGAAATACTATCTATCATATAACTGTACCATCGGGCGCTAGTCTGCACTTTTTTAATGGTCAAGGCTCGCATATTCATATGAATATCCTTACTGTATTAGTTCTCTAGCCTACTACTCTTTACCATTTAACTTGCGGTGTATAATTTAAGCAAAAACTATGGAGGATGAATTCGATTTTTGTTCAATAGGATAAAAATTGTTTGTCAAAAACTTTCAGATAACTATGTGTTTTAGTATAAAACTACTTATAATTAATTTTGATATCATATAAAGTAATTAAACCGTTTGGCGAGTATTGTTTTTAAAATTATAGTACTTATTTAATTTTATTATGTTTATTTCTTAGTAGACGTTATAATCTTCATGAATTAACTAGCTGGATATGAATATGTTAAAAAAATTGATATTGATTGCTTTGTTGTTACCTATCACCGTATTTGCTGCTAAAAAAGAGTGTGGGATTAAGCCCAGTTATGACATTACGATAAATAGAGAAAGTGTACATATTTTTGATAAAAAAAATGATTTAATTATCATGCCAAATGGTAATGTCATTTTAAATAAAGAAACGATATCACTTAATCCATCATTACAAAAAGAACTGATTCAATTTCAGCAAGATTTACGTCAACAGTTACCGCTACTAGAACAACAATCATTAAGCCTTTTAACTGAAGTTAAAGAAATTTTTGAAAAAGCAATAAAAAATCAATTGGGCGATGATAATGAGCTAAAAAGCGAGTTAAACAAATTATATAAACGTTTAGTCAAGTTGTTACATGCATCAATTATTACTGAAAATGGTAATACGCGATTTTCTTACCGACATTTTAATAATATCAAAAAAGATGGAGAAGATATTGGTCAACGCATTTTTTATAATGTTGTGGGCGGAAGTATTTTGCATTTCGAATTTTTTAAAAATTATGGAGCAATTAAACAAATTTCTAAAAATGAATGGAAGGCTCAAAAACCTAAATTAAAAGCTTTTGATGCTCATATTTGTTCAGTTATTACAGATATTGATGCTCAATACAAACAAATATTGAATCAACTTAATCAATCAATTCATAACTAAATAGACATTAATAAAAACTTTTGCGAAAATGATACCTCTAATAAAATAGTTAAACGGAAGCTTATGACTGCACATATAATTGATGGGAAAGTATTAGCACAACAAATACGAACTGAAATTGCTAATAAAGTCAAAATGCGTATTGAAAAAGGACTATCAGTCCCAGGATTAGCTGTAATTCAAGTCGGTTCAGACCCTGCATCAAAAATCTATGTTAAAAATAAGCAAAAGGCTTGTGATGATGTTGGTTTTGTTTCATTTGCTTATGACTTTACCTCGACGACCACCGATGAATTATTAGCATTAATTGATGAACTAAATCAACGTTTAGATGTGCATGGTATTTTAGTACAACTGCCTTTACCTGATAATATTGATAAAACAAAGGTTCTTGAACGTATTGATCCAAGTAAAGATGTTGATGGTTTTCACCCATATAATATTGGACACTTGCTACAGCGTGATCCAATCTTGCGACCATGTACTCCTTATGGCGTAGTCAAAATGCTAGAATCCACCGGCATAAATCTGTCAGGTTTAAATGCTACCGTTGTAGGAGCATCAAGCATTGTGGGTCGTCCAATGGCATTAGAGTTATTATTATTAGGTTGCACAACAACCATTACCCATAGTCGTACTATTGATTTAGCAAAACATGTTAGCAATGCGGATATTGTCGTTGCGGGAGTAGGCATTGCTAATTATGTTAAGGGTGAGTGGATAAAGCCAGGTGCAATCGTCATTGATGTTGGTATCAATCGTTTGCCAGATGGTAAACTTGCAGGTGATGTAGAGTTTGATGTTGCTGTTAAAAGAGCGGGATGGATCACACCTGTTCCTGGTGGTGTTGGTCCAATGACTGTTGCTATGTTAATGAGCAATACACTAGAAGCATGTGAAAAATTTGGTAAATAATTTATATTAATCAAGATTTACTAAATTTTATTCAAAAGATATATATTAAAAAAAGGATTATGCAATGATCATATTTCACACTAATTTAGGTGATATTAAAATCAAAACTTTTGATGATAAGGCGCCAGAAACTGTTAAAAATTTTGTTGAATATTGCAAAGAAGGCTTTTATAACAACACAATATTTCATCGTGTTATTAATAATTTCATGATTCAAGGTGGTGGTTTTGAGCCTGGAATGAACCAAAAAAAGACAAAATCACCAATTAAAAACGAAGCAAATAACGGTCTAAAAAATGAACGTGGTACTTTAGCAATGGCACGTACATCAGATCCTCATTCGGCAACTGCGCAATTTTTTATCAACGTGGTTGATAATGATTATCTCAACTTTCGCTCTGCGGACATTAATGGTTATGGCTATTGTGTTTTTGCACAAGTTGTTGATGGGCTTGATGTGGTTGATAAAATAAAAGCTGTTAAAACAGGACGCAGTGGTATGCATTCTGATGTTCCTGTTGAAGATGTTATTATTACGAGTGTCACGGTTGAATAATCCTGTTCGTTATTTTATTGCTGATATCCATTTAGCAGATAATGAGCCTGCTTCAGGTTATATTAATATAACCGCAGGCTTTTTGTCTTTTTTGGATACTTTGCCCGACAACTGCGAGCTTTATATTCTAGGCGACCTTTTTGATTACTGGGTTGGGGATGATGTAAAAACAAACTTACATTATCAAATTGCGCAAGCTTTACAAACCTTATCAAAACGTAATATAAGAAAATATTTCGTCCATGGTAATCGTGATTTTTTATTGGGAAAAAAGTATGCACAACAATGCGAAATGACCTTACTGCCTGAGATTAATAGCCTTCCTAATCAAGGAAAAAACATTATTTTTTTACATGGTGATTTACTGTGTATTGACGACCATCAATATCAAACTTTCCGAAAAGTTATGCATAATAAATGGCTTCAAAAATTATTTTTATTTTTACCTCTTTTTATTCGGTTGAAAATTGCAGCAAAGTTACGAAAAAAAAGTAGTCAACATAATCAACTCAAATCTGAAAATATCATGGATGTGAATCAGCAAGCAGTTATTGAAATGATGGTTAAACATAATGCAGATATTATGGTGCACGGTCATACACATAAACCTGCTGTACATCATTTTCAAATTGAAGGCAACACTGCAACTCGTGTGGTGCTTGGTGCTTGGCATGATGGCGTGACATATATTAAACAAGCGGAAAATAGTAATACTTTAGAGCTTTATAACCATTCTTTTAAATAGTCACTTTGTAAAACATGTTCGGTCTTACCAAACTCAATCAGCTTGCCTTGATCTAAAATTGCAACATTATCGGCTATTTGTTTAACTTCATTAATATTATGTGTTACATAAATAATGGGTATATTTAGCTCATTAGTTAATTTATTAATATAAGTTAACAATTCTTTTTTTCTTGGCATATCTAGAGCTGAAAGCGGTTCGTCCATTAATAGTAGTAAAGGGTTGGTTAATAGTGCTCGACCAATTGCTACTCGCTGTTTTTCTCCACCAGATAACATAGCAGGATAACGATTTAATAATGGTCGGACATTAAGTACATTAACTATTTCATCAAATCTTGATTGCTTGAAATTTTTAGCACCATAAATCAGATTTTTAATAACTTTATAATGAGGGAAAAGTAATGCATCTTGAAAAACGGTACCAATATGCCGATTTTCAGGAGTAACAAAAAGGTGTTTATTGCAATCAACTAGTGGTAAGCCATTCAACTGGATTTGGCCTTGATCAGGTTTAATTAATCCATTAACAAGGTTTACTAGTGTGGATTTTCCTGAGCCAGAAACGCCTAAAATAGCAGTAACCCCTTGGCAGGCTATCTCATGATTGAATTGGAACGAAAACGAAGCAAGTTGTTTGCGAACATCTATTTTTAACATATTGATTATCCTGCTAACTTCTTTTTATGCCATCGATTTAACAATTCGGATAAAAAAAGTGCGATTAGTGATAACACAATCGAAATAATACACAGTCGCAATGCACCTTGTTCACCATTGGGAATTTGTAACAACGTATACATTGCTAATGGTAAGGTGCGAGTTTCATCTTGAATATTTGACACAAAAGTGATGGTTGCACCAAATTCCCCTAAGCAACGGGCAAAACCCAATATAATTCCCATAAGAATACCAGGAAAGGCTAATGGTAAAGTAATAGTTATAAAAACTCGCCACTTATGGGCTCCAAGAGTCCGAGCAACGTTTTCAAGGCGTGTATCAATTGATTCAATGGCTAAACGAATTGAACGCACCATTAATGGAAATGCAACTACTGCCGAAGCTAAAGCTGCACCTTGCCAATTAAAGCTAAAACTAATATTTAAATGGCTACTCAACCACTCGCCAATAACGCTACGTCGTCCCATGGTTATTAACAACAAATAACCTAAAACAACTGGTGGTAAAACAAGAGGAAGATGTACGATGCTATCAAATAGCGATTTACCAAAAAATTGACAGCGTGCCAATATCCAAGCGGTTAAAATTCCTATTGGCAAACTAAAACCAATTGCTGTGGCGGCTATCTTTACACTAAGTAGTAAGGTTCGCCATTCAAATTCAGTTAATAACATAGTTTTATAAAATTATTTACTTATTAAATTACTTTGTTATAAATCCATATTTTTCAAAAATAACTTTAGCTTGTGGTGAATTTAAATATTGATAAAAATCAGTTGCTTTCGGATTTAACAAAGTGATGGGATATTCGATAGACCTAAATGTATCTTCAGGAAAGGATCCAATTATTTTTACTTTATTGCTTATTTTTGCATCGGTACTATATACAATACCAAGCGTAGCTTCATTACGCTCAACTAGTACCAAAGCGTCTCTTACATTGCTCGCTGGGGCAAATTGTGGCGATAATTTATTAAATACCCCTAAATTAGTTAATGATTCTTTTGCATACATTCCTGCTGGTACATGATCAGGATCACCAATAGCTATTCTTTCACCTTTAGGTAAAATAATTTCCCAATTGGTATTTTTATTAATTGAAACATTCTCTAAATGTGAATTTTGAGGAGCAATAAGCACCAATGTATTTTTTAATAAATCGTGTTTATTTTTAGTTAAATTATGCTCAATAAGATAAGTCATCCACTTTTGATCAGCTGACATAAATATATCCGCAGGTGCACCTTGTTCAATCTGTTTAGCTAATACTGATGATGAAGCAAATGAGAATACAATATTTGCATCTTTATGTTCTGTTTTATAAGCTGCAGCGATATCTTGCATAGCATTAGTCAATGAGGCAGCGGCAAATATAGTCATTTTTTCAGCAGCTGAAACTGAAAAAGTTATTGCCATCATTAAGATAATTCCAATAATTTTTTTCATTTTGTTCCTCACAATAAAATTGAGTTAATTTTAACTGTTAATATTATTTATCTAATTGATTATTATGATTTATTAAGTTATTTGGTAAATTATTAAATAAACGCTATATAAAATATAACATATCGATGCTAGCAGAATTTATATATAAAGTACAATTAAAATTCATTTAAGCTGATATGATATGACAATCAACAAAATTTTTACCAAGTTTTGAAGGAATGCCAAAAAGGGTCTACAATAACCACTATTATCTCTTCCAAAATGATTAGTCGGTTCTTCATGGTGTTAAATTATGTTTTCTCCTGAAATTTTATTAACGTTAAATATAAAACAGCAGTTATTTACTGATCCAAGGCGTATTGCGTTATTAAAAGCAATTGAACAGACGGGGTCATTAAGTCAGGCTGCCAGGCAAATTGGTATTAGTTATAAAACTGCATGGGATGCCATTAATGATATAAATAAATTAGCACCTAAACCTTTTTTAATTACTGCAATTGGTGGTAAAAATGGAGGAGGCACTAAACTGAGTGCTTATGCAGTTAGATTTATCCAACTCTATGATCTATTAACTCAACTACAACAAAACGCTTTTAACATACTAAATGATGACAAAGTACCTTTAGATGATATTTTAAAAGCTACAGCTAGACTATCATTACAAACTAGTGCACGAAATCAATTATATGGTACGGTTAAGCAGATTCAAACAAACGATGTTGCTGGTTTTATTACAGTGCTACTTAGTGATAATCAAACTGAGTTAAAAGTTTACATTACTCAATCAAGTATTGAACGGCTAAAGTTGAGTACGGACAAAACAGTATTGCTGTTAATTAAAGCTCCATTAATTGAATTAAAAAATGAAATCGAGAACGAAAACTGTTTGTCGGTTACCGTTGAAAAAATAACTACTGATGGCAATTGGAGTGAAATTGCTTTTACACTATCTTCTGGCATAGTGCTTTATGCTAACAAATTAGCCAGTGAAGTAAAAAAGTCGGCCTTAGCTACAGGCAAACAATCAAAACTATTTATTAATCCACAAAATATTATTGTTGCGACATTAGTTTAGCAATATGAGGTTATCATGCTACAAATAGAAAACGCACATTTTAAAATTAGTGACTACCTAGTTTTTGCCATTGAATCACTTACAATAAATCAAGGAAGTAATGTTGCATTTGTGGGGCGTAATGGCAGCGGTAAATCTATACTAGTTAAAGCATTGGCTGGTGAGCAAACATTATTATCAGGCAAAGTAATTAATCAATTTAACTCCATAGCACACATATCGTTTGAACAGCTACAAAAACTAATTGATGATGAATGGAAACGCAATAATACAGATATGCTAAGCGAAGGTGAAAACGATACAGGATTAACCACTCAGCAAATTATACAAGAAAATAATTTTAATCAAGTACTTTGCCAAAAATTAGCAACACAATTTGGAATTGAACACCTATTAACGAAACGCTTTAAATACCTTTCAACTGGTGAAACACGCAAAGCCTTAATCTGTCGAGTTTTGATGCAGCAACCTGATTTTCTGATATTAGATGAGCCTTTTGATGGCTTAGATGTGACATCACGTGAAAACTTAGCCGAAATACTAGCAGATCTTGCTAAGCAAGGTATCACAATTGTCCTTGTTTTAAATCGATTTAATGAAATTCCTACTTTTATTGAAAATATTGGCATATTAGCCGATTGCCAACTATTGAAAATTGATACAAAAGATACAATCTTAAACGATACAACTGTTAAGCAATTAGCTGATTTGGAAAATATTTCCAATATGCCATTACCAGAAGCCGACGAACCACCAACTCAATTAGCGGATCAATTAGATCGAGTCATATTAAATAATGGTTATGTATATTATGATGATAAAGCAATCATTAATGGATTAACTTGGCGAGTAAAAGCCAAACAAAATTGGCAAATAGTTGGACCTAATGGCGCAGGTAAATCAACGTTATTAAGTTTAATAACTGGCGATCATCCGCAAGGGTATAGCAATGATCTCACTTTATTTGGTCGTAAACGAGGTTCGGGTGAAACGATTTGGGATATTAAACGCCATATTGGTTATGTTAGTAGCAGCTTACATTTGGCTTATCGAGTTAGTTCTAGCGTTAAAACTGTGTTATTGTCAGGCTATTTTGATTCGATTGGTGTCTACCAAGCTACCAGTGATAAACAAGCTAAATTGGCTGATGAATGGCTACAATTACTAGGGTTACAAACGCAGGCGGATAAACCCTTTCAATCGCTTTCTTGGGGACAACAAAGATTAGTATTGATTGCCAGAGCGTTAGTTAAACATCCGACACTGCTTATTTTAGATGAACCATTGCAAGGGCTCGATCATCTTAATCGAGAATTAGTAAAACGTTGGATAGATCGTTTAATTAGTGAAGGGTACACGCAGTTGCTATTCGTGTCTCATCACGCAGAAGATGCGCCAAAATGCATCACTCACCGATTGACTTTCATCCAAAACTTGGATCATAGCTATCAATATCAAATCGAACAGATAAATCGAATGATTAGTTAAAGCTATCAAAAGTAGCGTTAAAGATAGGAATAAACATTAAAATAAAAGGGATTTTTTTTTGAAATTTTATCTTGATAATTGAAAAAAGTTTATAAAGACTATATTTATAAAGTTATCCCCGTTGCCTGTGGATAACTCTGTGAGTATTTTATTGAAAAAAGCGCTAACCTCAGTAACTATCAGGATTTTTCTTAATTTGATTGTAACTTAATCATGAAGTATTTTTTTGTTTTATATCAACATGTTATCGTAAATCAAGTTATAAATTAGTTGTCTTTTTTATAAATGAAAATGTTAATTGAACAAAAAATAGTAAATTTTAAAAGGTCAAGTCCTTTTGGGGATAATTTTTATTAATAGGTAAAATATTAGGTTGCGATGTAATGAAAAAATTTAAATTATGTTCCGAATTTAAGCCAGCGGGTGATCAGCCAGAAGCAATAAAAAGGATTAATCAAAATCTTGATGATGGGATTGCGCATCAAACACTATTAGGCGTAACTGGATCAGGTAAAACATTTACCATGGCAAATGTTATTGCTAAACATAATCGCCCTACAATTATTTTAGCACCAAATAAAACATTAGCCGCTCAGCTATATGGCGAAATGAAAGCCTTTTTCCCTGAAAATGCGGTTGAATACTTCGTATCTTATTATGATTACTATCAACCTGAATCTTATGTACCGTCAACCGATACATTTATTGAAAAAGATGCATCAATCAATGAACATATAGAACAAATGCGTCTTTCTGCCACTAAATCACTACTAGAACGACGTGATGTTGTAATTGTTGCTTCGGTGTCGGCAATTTATGGTTTAGGAGCACCAGAAACCTATATGTCGATGATATTACACCTAACAAAAGGCACCATAACCGATCAGCGTTCAATCTTAACTCGATTAGCTGAATTGCAATACACTCGTAATGAAATAGGTTTTAGTCGTGGTACATTTCGTGTTCGAGGAGATGTTATAGATATTTTTCCAGCTGATTCAGACGATCTTGCTGTGCGCGTTGAGTTATTTGATGATGAAGTCGATCGAATTGTTATGTTTGATCCGCTTACAGGTAATAGCATAAATGAAGTATCGCGGATAACAATTTATCCAAAAACACACTACGTCACACCAAGAAACATTATGGAAAACGCTATTGCGCAAATAAAGCAAGAGCTTAAAGAACGTCAAAAAGTTCTGTTAGACAATAATCGTCTATTAGAGGAGCAACGTTTAACTCAGCGGACATTATTTGATATTGAAATGATGACCGAATTGGGGTATTGCTCTGGGATTGAAAACTATTCACGCTTTTTAGCTCAGCGTAATCCGGGCGATCCGCCAGCAACCTTATTTGATTATTTGCCACCTGATGGATTACTGTTTATTGACGAATCTCACGTGGCTATTCCACAATTAGGAGCAATGTATAATGGTGACCGTTCACGTAAACTTAATCTGGTTGAATATGGCTTTCGGTTGCCATCAGCACTAGACAATCGACCCTTAAAATTTGCTGAATTTGAAAACATCATGCCACAAACGATTTATGTGTCAGCAACACCAGCTAAATACGAAATTGAAAAATCAGGTAATGAAATTATTGAACAAGTAGTTAGACCTACAGGTTTATTAGATCCTATTATCGAAGTTCGACCAGTTGCGACGCAGGTTGATGATCTATTATCAGAAATCAAAATTCGTATTAATAACGAAGAGCGTGTTTTAGTGACCACATTAACTAAACGTATGGCAGAAAACTTAACTGATTATCTGTCAGAACATAATGTAACTGTAAAATATTTGCATTCAGACATCAATACGGTCGAACGTATGGAAATTATTCGTGACCTACGTTTAGGTAAAGTTGATGTACTTGTGGGCATTAACTTATTGCGAGAAGGTTTAGATATACCTGAAGTCTCACTAATAGCAATATTGGATGCTGATCGCGAAGGTTTTTTACGTTCAGAAAGTTCACTAATTCAAACCGTAGGGCGTGCAGCTCGTAATGTAAATGGTAAAGCCATATTATATGCTGATAGAATAACCCCTGCTATGCAAAAAACGATTGATGAAACTGCCCGTCGTCGTAAAAAACAGGAAGACTTTAATACAGCACACGGCATTACACCAAAATCAGTACGCAAAGAAATTAAAGACGTATTAGAGGCAGGTTTAAGTACCAAAAAATCAACAGCTAAAGTACAAGCATTTGAACCAGGCAAACCTTATCAGTATGTTTCAGTTAAAGAAGTACAGGCAAGAGTCAAAGAGCTTGAAGCAATGATGTACGAAGCGGCTAAGAATCTTGAATTTGAAAAAGCTGGTGTACTGCGTGATGAAATAAAAAAATTGCGTGCTGATTTTATTAAAGTATCTTAATAACTCATCTAACAAGGAAAATATGATGACAATAACACGAATTGATCCAGATAACCGCTGGTCTGAAGCAGTGATCCATAATAACGTTATTTATTACACAAGTGTTCCAGCTGATCTTGAAAATGACGCTTATGTACAGACCAAAAGTGCATTATCTGAAATTGACAAAATATTGGCTCGAGCTAACAGTGATAAATCACGTATACTAGATGTAACATTATTTTTAGTTAATAAAAGTGACTTTGCCGCTATGAATAAAGCATGGGACGAATGGGTAGCTAAAGGTAGTGCACCAGTACGTTGTACAGTGCAAGTTGGGTTAATGAAAAAAGAATATTTGATAGAAATTAAAATCGTGGCAGCAGTAAAAGGCTAACTCTTTCTTCACCGCCGATACTATTCGGCGGTATTACTTTGTTTATCATCTTCATTTTTCTGGGAACATGTGTTTTAATTGCTAACAGATAAAATCCTTACTATCCCCATTAATTAAATTTTAGTGTATACTTCACATACATCTTATTTTAATTATTCATACATTTGCCATGCATACTCAACCTAGAATTGCCATTGTAATGGGTTCCAAAAGCGATTGGACTACTATGCAACACGCAGCCGACATCCTTGATGCGTTAACAATTCCTTATCATGTTGAAATCGTTTCTGCTCACCGTACTCCTGATAAATTATTTTGTTTTGCTGAAGATGCCAAACAAAAAGGCTTTGATGTAATCATAGCTGGTGCTGGCGGTGCGGCTCATTTGCCAGGTATGTTAGCTGCTAAAACGCTGATTCCTGTATTAGGTGTTCCGGTGCAAAGTGCTGCATTAAGTGGAGTAGATAGTCTCTATTCTATTGTTCAAATGCCTAAAGGTATTCCTGTTGGTACTTTAGCAATAGGTAAATCTGGTGCAGCGAATGCGGCATTACTTGCTGCACAGATTCTAGCTCTACATGATAAAGAAATATATCAACGTTTATCAACATGGCGATTAACTCAAACTGATGAGGTACTAAATAACCCAGATCCAAGAGTGAATGCATAATATGAAACTTCAATCTGTTTGTGTACTAGGTAACGGGCAATTAGGGCGAATGCTTAAGCAAGCAGGCGAACCAATAGGTATTAAAGTTTATCCAGTTGGATTAGATGTAGATCCTACCGTCATTCCATATCAACAGTCAGTAATAACAGCTGAAATTGAGCGATGGTCAGATACTCCGTTTACACAAATTTTAGCTAAACATTCGCATTTTGTTAATCGAGATGTCTTTCCTATTATTGCCGACCGTTTAACTCAAAAAAAACTACTTGATGAACTTGGTTTACCTACAGCCAAATGGTTTGCACTTAATCAATACCAAGATTGGCCAAAGCTATTCACTGAACTTGGCGATCGATTAATTGTTAAACGTAGAACTGGCGGTTATGATGGACGAGGGCAATGGCGAATTGCTATTAATGATCCAATAACTGTACCTGATGATATCTATCAACAAGCTATCGTTGAACAGGCTATCCCTTTCGAAAAAGAGATGTCATTAATAGGCGCTCGTAATGCAAAAGGTGAAACAGTATTTTATCCCCTTACCAATAACTTCCACCAAGACGGCATCTTAAAAATAAGTGTTGTACAACCTAACGAATATCATTCATTACAAATAAAAGCGGAGCAAATGCTATCTGCTATTATGCATAAATTGAATTATATTGGCGTAATGGCAATGGAATGCTTTATTGTTGGTAATGAACTACTGATCAACGAACTTGCTCCACGGGTACATAATAGTGGTCATTGGACGCAAAATGGAGCTTCAATTAGCCAATTTGAATTACATCTTCGGGCTATATTGGGGCTTCCTTTGCCTAAGCCAGATGTATTTACGCCATCAGTTATGGTTAACTTAATTGGCACAGAATTAAATTTAAATTGGTTATCAATTGATTTGGTACATCTTCATTGGTATGAAAAAGAAGTTAGGGTTGGACGTAAAGTAGGGCATTTAAATTTAACCCATAACCAAACAAACAAATTGTTAAAAGCATTAGAGAATTTAATACCGTTATTACCTAATGATTATCAAAAAAGTATTGAATGGGCAAAACAAACATTAGCAATTTGAAAACTTAAAACAATTTGAGTGATTAAATTAAGGATGAAACCATGATCAACTTTAACCAAAAAATTAATTATCAGCGTTATGCTAGCAAACAGCGTGAAGCTCTGTCTGATGAGTACTCAATAGTACGCTGTTTTGAAAGTGATCGTGGACGCATCATAAACTCAGCCGCTATTCGTCGCCTACAGCAAAAAACGCAAGTTTTTCCATTAGAACGAAACTCAGTAGTTAGAACAAGACTTACTCACTCTATGGAAGTGCAACAAGTTGGGCGATACATAGTCAAAGAAATCGTTAATCGCCTTGGCAATGCTGGAAAATTAAAAAAATATGGGCTTGATAATTGTATAATGGCGATTGAAAGCCTAGTTGAAATGGCTTGTTTAATGCATGATATTGGTAATCCTCCATTTGGTCATTTTGGTGAGGCCGCCATTAATAAATGGTTTACTCTACGTTTAGGTCTTGGCAAAGCAACAAATTATCGACTTCTTGAAATAAATGTTAGTGATAAAGAAGAAATAAAAGAACTTAAAACCAAAATCCGCCAAGATTTATCAAGTTTCGAAGGTAATGCACAAGCAATTCGTTTAGTGCATACAATATTACGGCTCAATTTAACTTACTCTCAGATTGCTTCAATTATGAAATATTCTAAACCAGCTTATTGGTCTAAGCCGGTACTGCCAGAATTTTCATATTTAATGAAAAAAGCAGGTTATTATTTATCAGAAGAACCATTTATTGAGGCGCTATCCAAACAGCTTGATATCAAACCATTTCATCGTTACCCATTTACCTATATTATGGAAGCAGCCGACGATATCTCATATTGCATTGCCGATCTAGAAGATGCGGTTGAAAAGAAAATTCTAACAGTAAAACAGCTTTATACTTACTTAGCTGAGGCATGGGGACCGATTAAAAAAGGTGATCTGTTTGATACCGTTGTCAATCGCCCTTATGAAAATCTAAATCAAAATGGTTTTGATGCGATAGGCATCGACCAATTTTTTATGTACCTACGTGTCAACACTATTGGCAAATTGGTACCACATGCTGCTGAACGCTTTATTGAAAATATTGAAGAAATTTATCACGGCTCATTTAATCATGCCTTACTTGAAGATCATGGTGCAGAATATAAATTACTCAATATTTTCAAAACAGTTGGACTTGAACATATATTTAACCATGAATCGGTTGAAAATATTGAACTTCAAGGGTACCGAATTATTAGTGGATTGCTCGATATTTATAGCCCACTGCTTGATATGCCTACTAACGACTTTTTGAAATTGGTTGAGGATAAACATCACAAAAATTATCCTATTGAAACTCGCTTATATCATAAATTATCCTCAAAACATTGTGTCGCTTATAAACAAGCAGTTAACAAACTCAATATAAATAAAGCGGAAAATTTTGCGTGTATGGAATTCTACTATCGATGTCGCTTATTGCAGGATTATATTAGTGGCATGACAGATCACTTTGCTTATGACGAATATCGCAAGTTAATGGTGACATTCTAGATCCTATTAATTTTTATAACAGCTAAGCACCACTAATATGCATTGGCACCATATTAGTGCGCTGCTAAATAATAAATCTATTAACTATTTGTTATCTTTTGTTTTAACCTTCCAATCAAAACAGCTGAACTTTAATTTTATGATAGCTATATTTTTATAAATTAAGTTGTAGTAGCAAATTCAATTCAAGTTAATTTTTTTGGCACACTCTTTGCATAATTTAATCTGTAACTCACAATTTTTAGGAGCGATTGATGAAATTAGTTACCGTAGTTATAAAACCTTTCAAATTAGAAGAAGTCCGAGAAGCCTTATCTAATATAGGTATTACAGGATTAACTGTTACCGAAGTTAAAGGTTTTGGACGACAAAAAGGTCATGCCGAACTTTACCGTGGTGCAGAATATAATGTCAATTTTCTACCTAAAGTTAAAATTGATTTAGCTATTAGAGATGATGAACTTGACCAAGTTATTAGTACAGTTACTAAAGCAGCATATACTGGCAAAATTGGTGATGGAAAGATTTTTGTCAGTTCACTTGAACATGTAGTGCGTATACGTACTGGTGAAACCGATGACTCGGCATTGTAATTGATTGTTAAGGAAATCATTATGTTGAAAAAAATTATTCCCTTTTTAGTTATTTTATTCTCAAGTTCAGCTTTTGCCGAAGAAGCTGCCGTAGTTGATAAAGCGGATAACGGCTTTATGATGATCTGTACCGCCCTAGTACTTTTTATGTCGGTACCAGGGATTGCATTGTTTTATGGTGGATTATTACGTTCTAAAAATGTGTTATCGATGCTAACACAAGTGCTAGTAACTTTTTCGTTAATAGCGGTGCTATGGATTATTTATGGTTATTCACTTGCTTTTGGTGAAGGAAACTGGTTTTATGGCAACTTTAACCATTTTCTATTAGCAGGAATAGGTATTACAGATGTGTCAGGATCGATTTACGAGCTAATTTGGATCGCATTCCAAGGATCATTTGCTTGTATTACTTGTTGCTTAATTCCTGGTGCTTTTGCTGAACGAATTCGTTTTTCAGCAGTATTAATATTTATGGTGTTATGGTTTACATTTTCATATATTCCCATGGCGCATATGGTATGGGGAGGCGGAATTTTAGGTGATGAAGGAGCACTTGATTTTGCTGGTGGTACTGTAGTACATATTAATGCTGCGATTGCAGGAATAGTGGGTGCTTATCTGATCAAACAACGTATTGGTTATAATCGTGAACCACTAAAACCATTTAACCTACCTTATGTCTACCTTGGAGCTGCTATTCTTTATATAGGTTGGTTTGGCTTTAATGCAGGATCATCAACGCATGCAGATGAAATCGCAGGTTTAGCCTTTATTAACACTGTTGCAGCTACAGCAGCAGCGGTTTTGGCATGGACATTCGCAGAATGGTTTTTACGAGGTAAACCATCTTGCCTTGGTTCGGCATCAGGAGTGATAGCGGGATTAGTAGGTGTAACACCAGCGGCAGGTCTTGTTGGTGTAGGTGGTGCTATGTTAATAGGGCTTATTTGTGGTTTTGCTGGTGTCTGGGGAGTATCAACACTCAAAAGAATTCTAAAAGTTGATGATACATGTGATGTATTTGGTGTACACGGCGTATGTGGAATTGTGGGTTGTATATTAACTGGTATATTTACATCAGAATCTTTAGGAGGTATTGGTTATGCCGAAGGCATTACAATGGCAACTCAAGTAGGAATACAATTGATGAGTGTTATTACCTGCGTAGTTTGGACAACAGTGGTTGCTTATATTGCTTATAAAATTGCAGATATCATTGTTGGCTTAAGAGTATCAGAAGAACATGAAAGAGAAGGTCTGGATATTAATAGCCATGGCGAAAGTGCTTTTAATAGTTAATCACTAACCGAAACAGTCATTAATTAAAAATTAGATATAAAAACAGATTTAAACTCAAAATAATTTACAGGGAGATATTCCTGTAAATTATAGCTTTTATTATTATAGGAATTACTTGATATTTACTGATACGAGGTTTGATAATTAAAATTTAAATTGCAAGATAATTGTGTATTTTAGGTTTTCTGTATATGAAAGAGGATTACTTGTAATAGTCTTTAAATTATCAGTCACCGATTGAATATAAAATGAATCTATGATTTTACCTTTTTGATACTAAAAAAGTGTAAACATATCATCTTTACATTTCTTTACAAAAAAGTCCGCTAAAAAACTAGTCAATCACCCCTTAAACGGCTATACTTTAATCGCTTTAGAAAGACAAGCTTATTAAATAAGCGAATAAACATAAAAATTCAAATAAAACAAAATATTACTTGACAGGTGGAACAAAATGCAGTACCATTTTAGGCACAAGGCACAAGGCACAAGCAC
>NZ_JAGGHR010000041.1:0-17284 GCF_024104075.1 Gilliamella sp.
GTTAAGGAAAAGCAATTGGAGAATTTATTTTGCTCATCGGACACGCATTTTGTTAAAATGAAAGCCGATGAGTAATATGTGTCTGTCAGATTAAGTTTGAGCTACTACAATTAAATACAATTATTCCCATTCAATAGTCGCTGGCGGTTTTCCGCTTATATCATATACGACACGAGAAATACCATTAACTTCGTTGATAATTCGATTTGAAACTCGTCCTAGGAAATCATAAGGTAACTGAGCCCAATGAGCCGTCATAAAATCGATGGTTTCAACTGCACGCAAGGATACAACCCAATCATATTTACGACCATCCCCCATTACACCTACTGAACGAACAGGTAAGAACACAGTAAAGGCTTGACTTACTTTGTGGTATAGATTAGCTTTATAAAGTTCTTCAATAAAAATAGCATCAGCTTGACGTAACAAGTCGCAATACTCTTTTTTAACCTCACCAAGTACACGCACGCCAAGACCTGGACCAGGAAATGGATGACGGTAAAGCATGTCATAAGGTAATCCAAGTTCTAAACCCACTTTACGGACTTCATCTTTAAATAATTCGCGCAGTGGCTCAACTAAGCCCATTTTCATATCTTCTGGTAATCCGCCTACATTATGATGTGATTTAATTACATGGGCTTTGCCAGTATCAGCAGCAGCCGATTCAATAACATCTGGATAGATAGTACCTTGAGCTAACCATTTTACATCTTTTAATTTTGCCGCCTCTTCATCAAATACAGCAACAAATTCACGCCCGATAATTTTACGTTTTGCTTCAGGATCTGCTTCACCTTTTAGTGCAGCTAAAAAGCGATCTTCAGCATTTACAGCTATGATATTTAAGCCAAATTTATTACCAAACATATCCATAACTTGTTGAGCTTCGTTCAAACGTAACAAACCATGATCAACAAATACACAAGTTAATTGATCTCCGATAGCTTGGTGTAATAACAATGCTGTAACAGAAGAATCAACCCCTCCTGATAAGCCAAGTAATACTTTGTCATTGCCAACCTGTTCTTTAATTCGAGCAATAGCATCGGTAATAATTGAAGATGGTGTCCAAAGTTTTTCGCAGTGACAGATATCAATCACAAAACGTTGCAATAACTCGAAACCTTTAACAGTGTGAGTCACTTCTGGGTGGAATTGAACACCATAAAATTGTTTTTCGTCATTAGCCATAATAGCAAATGGACAAGTTTCAGTACGACCAATTAGTGTAAAACAATCAGGCAAGGTTGTTACTTTGTCACCGTGGCTCATCCAGACATCAAGTTGATTAATGCCTTGTTCGCTTGTACTATCCAAAATACCATCAGTTAATTTTGACGATCCAATAAGATCCACTTTAGCATAACCAAATTCACGTTGGTTAGAGCCAGTGACTTGACCGCCTTTACCAACTTGAATTGCCATAGTCTGCATGCCATAACAAATACCCAAAACAGGTACGCCAGCATTAAAAACATACTCGGGAGCACGAGGACTATTATCATCGGTGGTACTTTCAGGACCACCTGATAAAATAATACCTTTAGGATTAAATTGTTTGATTTTCTCTTCTGATACATCCCACGGCCAAAGTTCACAGTACACACCAATTTCACGAATACGTCGAGCAATTAATTGAGTAACTTGTGAACCAAAATCGAGGATTAATATGCGCTGTTGGTGGATGTCTTTTTTCATCAATTTTATTCCTAAACTATGAACTAATACAAAATCAGGCTGATATTGTACCATTTACCAATTAAATTGAGAGCATTAATTAAAAACAATTATAAATATTTTATATTATTAATAATTTTGAAATCATCTTATTACAGAATTCAATATCATGGTCATCAAATTAACCTTGTAATAGGTCAACAAATCAAAAAAATTAAATTCTCTTTACCTAATTAATAAGTAAGCTTATAATAAGTTAACTTATCAAAAGGAGACGCTATGAATACCATTTCAATTTCTTTCATATTACCAACCAAAGCTAAGCCAACTCAAATTTGGCAATACTATACTGATCTTAATTTAAGAAAATTATGGGAAACTGATCTTGAAGACTTTCGTATATTTGGTGACTTAAAAACAGGGTCTAAAGGTATTTTCAAATTACAAAATATACCGGAAATGGAAGTGACTTTATCAAAGATTATTGATAAGCAAGAATTTACAGAGCAATTTGATATGCCTGAAATAGGTTTACTGTTTTTCTCACATCAAATTATTGAAATATCGCATAATCAATATGCATTAAAATCAGAAATTTCTCTAAAACCGGATCCAAAAATGGATACTAAAGCATCCTATGATTTTATAAAACAGATTTCAGATGATATTATAGATAAAACTTACAAATTAAATGGTTTAGTTGAAGGGTAAATTATGACAAAGGACAATAAGTTTTTGACTCAATTCCAAACTGATTCTGAATCTATTGGTTTTATTTTTATGAAAACTTATTCGTCCTGGCATACGAATATCAAAAATTGCTTGAAAAAACAGTCTATCACTCATCCTCAATTTATAGTGCTTGCAACGCTTGCTTATCTATCACAGCGACTAGATGAAATAACACAAATTATTTTATCAAATAAAACAAATATCGATGTGATGACAATTTCCCAAATATTAGAGAATTTAGAAAAAAAGGATTATATAAAACGCTCTTGCTCAATTAAAGATAGTCGAGCAAAATCCATTCAATTAACACAAAAAGGATTGAATAAAGCAAATGAAACTGTACCTTTAGTTGAACAAATAGATAAAGATTTTTTTTCAACATTACAAGGTGATAAAGAACAATTTATGGAAATGTTATTAACACTATTAAAAACCAACATGAAGGGATAAAATCATTTATAAATTTTTATTATTTATTGTTTTTATCAGCGTTGAATGCTTGGACTTGACTTAAAATAAGTTTTTGGAGACCTTGTCTCAAATTTCTAGAACAAAATACTTTAAAACTGAATCTTTATAACTCGAGCTTTTAAAACTCATTACTTGGTTAAATTTAATTAAAAAAGGTGATATTGCATCACCTTTTATCAATCGTTAAAACGTTTTGCTAAACTTATTTTGTAGCATTTTGTTCTTGTGCTGATTGAATTGCGGTTAATGCAATAGTGTAGACAATATCGTCAACTAATGCACCACGAGACAAATCATTCACAGGTTTACGCATTCCTTGTAGCATAGGACCAATCGAAACAAGATCAGCTGAACGTTGTACTGCTTTATATGTAGTATTACCTGTATTAAGATCAGGGAAAATAAATACAGTAGCTTTACCTGCAACTTGTGAATTAGGCGCCTTTGATTTAGCTACATCAGGCATTACCGCTGCATCATATTGTAATGGGCCGTCAATCATTAGATCAGGACGTTTTTCTTGAGCAATGCGAGTTGCTTCTTTCACTTTTTCAACATCAGCACCTTGACCAGAACTACCTGTTGAGTATGAGATCATCGCAACGCGAGGTTCAATACCAAAGGCGATTGCTGTATCAGCTGACTGAATGGCAATTTCGGCTAACTCTTGTGCGTTTGGATCTGGATTAATTGCACAGTCACCATAAATATATACTTGATCAGGCATTAACATAAAGAACACCGATGAAACAAGGGAACTGCCTGGTGCAGTTTTAATTAATTGTAACGGTGGACGAATAGTATTAGCGGTTGTATGTACAGCACCTGAAACTAAACCATCAACTTCATTAGCTTCAAGCATCATGGTACCCAATACGACATTATCAGCCAATTGCTCACGAGCAATAACTTCAGTCATCCCTTTGTTTTTACGTAATTCAACTAGGCGAGGAACATATTTTTCACGGATATTTTCAGGATCAACGATCTCTACTCCTTGACCTAAAGTCACGCCTTGTGAAGCGGCAACTTTACGCACTTCGTCAGGATTACCAATAAGAACACATTTTGCAATGTTACGTTCAGCACAAATTGCAGCTGCTTTAACTGTTCTTGGTTCGTCACCTTCTGGTAATACCACTACTTTTTTCGCATTACGTGCAAGTTCAGTTAATTGATAACGAAATGCAGGAGGAGACAAGCGACGTGCAGAATTCACTACTTCATTTAATGATTTAATCCATTTAGCATCAATATGATCAGCTACATAATTTTGGGTGTTTTCCATACGTTCTTTATCGTCAGCAGGAATTTCTAAATTAAATTGTTGTAGACTAATTGATGTCTGGAAAGTGTTGGTTTTAACCGTAAATACAGGTAAACCAGTATCAAATGCTGGTTGGCATAATTTTGCGATTTTATCGTCGATTTCATAACCACCAGTTAGGAGTACACCACCAATTGCCACACCATTCATTGCTGCTAAACTGATAGTAACTAACACATCAGCACGATCAGCAGAAGTCACTAAAAGTGCATTTGGTTGTAGGTGGTTAATAATATTTGGTACGCTGCGAGAGCAGAAAGACACATGTTTAATACGACGATTTTTAATACAACCTTCGTTAATGATTTTTGCATCAAAATGCTTAGCAATATCTATAGCACGACAAGCACTTAGATCAATATTCCAAGGAATACAACCAAGAACAGGCAATGGACTGTGTGCATTTAAATCATCGATAGTAATTTTCTTATCATCAAATTTAGGGGTATGATAAATTTCAGCAACATCAGGACGAGCAAGATTTTGCTCTTCAACTGGCGCATTAACTTTATTAACAATCACACCGACGATTTTATCATTTTTAATACCACCAAAGTTAGAACGAGCAATTTCAATACGATCTCTAAGTTGTTCTGGCGTATCTTTGCCCATATTAACTACAAAAATAATTTCGGCGCCAAGAGTTTTAGCAATATTATTATTAAGTTCATTAGCAAAAGGATAATCAGATGTTGGCACAATACCTTCAACTAAAACAACATCAGCTCCTTTAGTATTTTCGGCATAAAGGGCAACGATTTCTTCCATTAACACATCTTGTTGATTTAAACCTAATAGGTTTTCAACATGGCTCATTTTAAGCGGTTTTAGTGTTGGAATTGATGTATTGTTGCTCACTAGAGTTGTGGTATTATCTGGCGCATCGCCACCAGCTCTTGGTTGCGCGACAGGTTTAAACACATTTAAATTAATACCTTGACGCTCCATAGCTCGAATAACGCCCAGACTCACACCTGTTAACCCGACATTAGTGCCAGTTGGGATGAGCATAATTGTACGAGACATAATTATTACCTCTTAAATCTTTATTGTATAAAAACAAACCGCCATTTAGGCGGTTTTGAATATTTATTAAGCAGTTAGACGCGCAGCATCTTGAGCAATGACAAGTTCTTCATTGGTTGGAATAACCATCGCAATAGCTGAACCATCTTTAGTAATTTTGCCACCCTTACCAAAACGAGCTGCAAGGTTACGTTCTTGATCAAGTTCAAAACCAAGAATACCTAATTTTTGTAATGCCATACGACGCACTTCTTCTGAGTTTTCACCGATACCTCCAGTAAACACGATAGCATCTAAACGACCATCTAAAAGCATAGCATAGCCGCCGATATATTTTACTAAGCGATGAACAAACACATCTAAAGCGTTTTTAGCGTTTTCATCTGTTTCGTAATTATCGGTTACATAACGGCAATCACTGCTCACACCAGTCAAACCTAATAAACCAGATTTTTTGTTTAAAAGGTTATTAATATCAGCAACAGACATTTTTAAGTTATCATGTAAGAAGAACATAATCGCTGGATCGATATCACCACTACGTGTACCCATCACCAAGCCTTCAAGCGGAGTTAAACCCATTGAAGTTTCAACACATTTACCATTTTTAACAGCTGTAATTGATGCGCCATTACCTAAATGACAAGTAATAACATTAGTTTGGTCAACTGGTTTATTTAATAATTTAGCAGCTTCGCGACTAACATAATAATGGCTAGTGCCATGCGCACCATAACGACGAACACCGTGTTTAGTATAAAGTTCGTTTGGAAGAGCATATAGATAAGCTTCTTTTGGCATTGTTGTATGGAATGCAGTATCAAACACTGCAACGTTTTTAGTTTTTAGGTGTGGGAACGCAGCAAATGCTTCACGAATACCGATTAAATGTGCAGGATTATGTAACGGCGCAAAAGCAGATGCTTCTTCAATTCCTTTTAATACTGAATCATCAATAACAACTGACTGGGTATATTTTTCGCCACCATGAACAATACGGTGACCAATCGATTTAATGCTATCTAATAATTCTGGCTTTTGTGGAAAGATGCTATTAACAATAAAACGAATTGCTTCACTGTGTGCTGCACCAGCGCCTAAAGAAGCTTCGTTCTTAACACCATCAAGCTTCCACTTAATACGAGCATCAGGAAGATGAAAACATTCAGCTAAACCAGATAAAAACTCATCACCATTTTCAGGGTTTATAATGGCAAATTTTAATGATGAACTTCCGCAATTAAGAACAAGAGCGTTATTACTTGATGACATAGTAATTCCTATAAATTGAATAATAAAGACATATACCAATCAAAATTGGTAACTCAACACATGATTTAAAATCAATGTGACTACGCTAAGGTGACTTCTGATATCTTGTTTTTTGAGATAAAATAGAGAGAGTCCCCAATTTGAATGGCACTATTTTAAGACAATAAGAAGTGAATGTCGAGGAATCACAATAATATGAATTTAATAACCACATTTAAAGCTGGTCAAAGGTATATGAAGCTTTGCCCAGTAGACAAACAATTAACACATTCATTTCCTGAATTAAAAATTATTAACTACATAAAAACCGCAAATAAATACTTGCCTCCTATCATTATTGGCTTACTCTTTTGGCAGTATTTCATGCCGGCACAAATTGCTGTAACAATAATAACCATACTATTCACCTTAAGCATGCCTTTGCAAGGAATATTTTGGCTAGGAAAACGTGCTCTATCGCCCTTACCACTTAATTTAATTGACTGTTATAACCAATTAAAAATAAAATTAATTGCTAAAAAAATTATTGCCGAAAAAAATAGTTTAGATGACAATAAATTAACATTTGAAGCATTTATGAAAATTATCAACCTAGCCAAATTACATTTAGGTGATTATTTCGGTCAAGACAACGATAGCTCAACTTATTATAAAGAATAATCACAATGGCAAATTTACTCACTATACTACAAAAACAAATTGACAAATTAGAACAGCAAATTAATTTAGCAAACGAGCAACTATTTCAAGAACCTTATTTTGACGAGCAACTATTTCAAACTAATAAAGTTGTAACAGATAAAACGTTTTACCTTGAAAAAATCAAACAAACTTATCAAGTATTAGTTGCTAACATAAAATTAGAAAAAGTTGAACAAATAACTTTTTTATCTGACAAGTTAGTTAACCAAATTGCAGCCCTAACGCGTGAACTAGCAACCCAAAACCTACGCAAAAAAGGGTTCCAAAATATTATTGCAGAAACCTTAGCCCAAAAACATATGCGTCACCTAGATTACTTGCGCCGACTACAAAATATGAAATACGAACTAGAGCTATCGCCCGAAATTATCAATCAAAGTAAAATCGCCGCAATTGATAACCGAATTTACCGCTGTGAACAAGCAATTAAAAAGATTGAATTTGAAATTGAGAATGATATCAATTAATAAATTTCATACTTTCCTAATTTTAATCTGATCTCATTCATTTGATTGAACAGTTTTATTTGGATTTATCCTATAGTTAATTTACGATTAATCAATGCCCTGATACTTTTGAAAATAAATTAATAATCACAACACCAAACATAATAAACCCCATACCAACTAAAGCTGCAAAATCTAAAGTTTGTTTTAAAAAAACCCATGCAATTAAGCTTATTAATACAATTCCAATTCCAGACCAGATAGCATAAGCAATACCTACGGGAATAGTTTTTAGAGCTAATGAGAGTAAATAAAACGAAGCGCTATAGCCCACAATGGTAATGATGGAATAGATAAGATTGGTAAATCCATCAGATAGTTTTAATGAAGAAGTTGCAACAACTTCACAAATAATTGCAAAAAAAAGTAATAAATATGAATTCATCTTAATACCTATAGTCGTTAAATAAAAAGCCTATTACCTAAAATTAATGTTGAAATCTTATAACAATCAATATCTAATTAACTGTTAAACATTGATAGATGAAAAATATAGTTTTGCTTTGTTTTAATATCATTAATTGTGATGAAGAGGTAAAGATAGATAGCTATTAACGCTTGAAAAGGAAAAGCTTTATGATAGCTTAGGTTTCCATTTTAAAAAATAA
Organism: Gilliamella sp.; assembly: GCF_024104075.1. NCBI lineage: Bacteria > Pseudomonadati > Pseudomonadota > Gammaproteobacteria > Orbales > Orbaceae > Gilliamella > Gilliamella sp. The sequence continues at coordinate 8,328 of NZ_JAGGHR010000041.1, forward strand.
ATTATTAATTATTAATTATTAATAAAAATGCATATCAAACCAACTCCACTATTCTATATAATAGCCATTATTATACCTAAAAATAAGGCGCTTTGTAGTGCCAATAAATTTTATACTGCACAAAAAATTTAGTAATTCTATAAATAATTTTGATATTTTAATTTTCTTATTATAGGTGTTAATGTAAAACAATCTGTTAATGGTGCACTATCTAATGCCCAGTAATTAATTAAATCCTCATAATTCTTATAATTGTTAAAAAGAATATTTAAAACCTTTTGAATAACTTTATCATTAGGGTTTAATCCCGAAGAAATTAAATCGTTACAAACATCAAGAGATAAAATCATTAATTCTTTTTTTTCTATTGAAGAATATCCATTATATAAATATGCAAAAATATATTTATTTAACCAATATTTTGTTCTATATTGATCTGGTAACTCATAAGCCCAATCCTGAGTAAATCGATCGCCATATGGCAAATTAAGGTCATCACATAATTTTTTAATTATTTGCATGTTATCCTCAAATTTTCAATTTAAAAATGATGAATTAAATGGAGTTGATATTCGTACTGATGCATCAAATTTCACAACTGTTCTTGCCATATCAAGGGAAATATTATCTCACTAAGTAAATAGTCTCTTTTTTCTCTACTCATATTTTTACTAGATGACCATGATATTTAGTCAGCTTATCCAAATAGCGGATAATTATTGGTAAGCTGACCGCAATATCAATATCTAACACTTCACAATTAAAGCCATTTTATTACATTGAATGTTCTGAAATGACGTTAATTTCTACTACCATCACTTATAAAATTCATTGATTAACATTCACAGTACCTATAACTTTTTTAATGATTCAAGGTGGAATATGTATTATTTTAGAGGATAGTTACAGTTACATAACAATTAATCCAGACCTATTATCTTCCACCATAAAATTCCAACAGTAAATACGATAATTAGATTTACAACACTACAAATAAACCCAACTTTCCACCAAGTTTTTACTGGTACAAAACCTTCGGCAAATAATAGTGGATTTCGAGCATTGGCAAACTGTGTAATTGATCCAAAGTAGTTAGTACAAATAACCAACGCAAAAATTGCAGTTAGAGTTGGTACACCTAAGGCAATAGCGATCGATAGGAAAACGGGAAATAATGCAGCAATATGAGCATTTCCACTTGCAAAGAAATAATGTAAATAAACATAGGCAACACACAAAATAACTAATACTAATACCCAACTGCTTTCACCTAAATGACCTTGTACAGCTCCACCTATTGTGTCCCCTAACCATTTTGTTACACCAAGTTTATTAACTTGCCCCGCCATCATAAGTAATGCCGCAAACCAAATTAATGTGTCCCAGGCAGCTTTTTCTCCTTTTATATCATCCCAGCTTAATACACCAGTTAAGATCAAAATAGTTAAGCCAATAAACGCAGTAGTTGTTGAATCAATACCGAAATTTTTACCAAAAATCCAGAGCGCTAACAAAAGTACAACAGTAACGCCCATAATGATTTCTTTAACAGTAATTACCCCCATTTTCTTTAATTCTTCAGCCGCTAATTCTGGCGCTTCTGGTGTTCTTTTTAATTCTGGATTAGTCAGAAAGTAAATCACCAAAGGTATCACAACGAATGAAACTAAACATGGCGCAATTGCTGCAACAAACCATTGGCCCCACCCTAATGTAATACTTAATGATGTTGTAACTAATTTAGCTGCTAATAAATTTCCTGTAAATGCCGTTAGAAACATTGCCGAGGTGATATCATTTACATGGCTAATAGTTAGCATTAAAAAAGTACCTATGCGATTTCTTGATTCATCCTTGGGATTGGATTTAAAATTGATTGCTAGTGCTTCCGCTATTGGATAAATAACGCCGCCAGCACGTGCTGTTGTACTTGGAATAGCTGGTGCCAATGCAATATCAGTAACGGATAAACCATAAGCAAGTCCTAAGGTATTTTTACCCAAAATTTTAACAAGATAATAGGCTATTCGTTTACTTAAACCTGTTTTGATAAAACCACGAGCGATCATAAAGGCAATAACAATTAACCAAATAAGACTACTATTTAATTCGCTTAACGAGATTTTTATTGACTCAGTCGCTGTTGTTGCGCCAGATGGTCTCAATACAGCAAAAACAGTAATTGCTAATAGACCAATTGCGCCAATTGGCATTATTTCGGCAACAATACTGGCAATTGTTGCAACAAAAATGATGCTGGTTTGCCAACCCTCTTGACTAATACCTTCAGGTGGAGATACAAACAACCAAAATATCGCTGAAATTACCACAATAATGATAAGTGGCAACCATTTTACTGGTGGTTTCTTTACTACGCTCATAATATTTTCCTTTTTAACTTAAATATTATTTAATTTATAAGATTTAATTCAGTTACAATAATACTATTCTTTGTTTGGCTATTATTTATAATTGCTCATGTTTGCATAACCAAAAAAATAAATAAAATCAACAATCTACCTGAATGTTTTTTGTGAAAAGACCTATATATTAAGCCATTTACACAAAAAAAAATTCATAAAAAATAATAAAATTATATCGTTAACTAAAATCGCATTTATTGCAAATTGAATAATTAATCTATTTTTATAGTGTATTGAGTATCGGTTTTTTGAAAACTAAAGTTATCAGGATTTATTAATGCTATAGTTTTATTTTTTAGCAAAAATATGGCTGATAAATTTTGATTCTTTCGCAAATACGCCTTACTTTTCTCAATCCCCCATCCATAAAAAACAGTCGAATAAATATCGCCTTCTAATGAAGAATCTGAAATTATTGTCACACTTTCAAGTTCGTTGTCCAACGGATAGCCTGTTTTGGGATTAAATATGTGATGATAAAGTTTATTATTTTGCATAAAAAAGCGCTCATAAATTCCCGATGTGACAACTGATTTATTTTTAACTTTAATAACGCCAGACAGCTCATCACTAATTGAAAACGGTTTTCTTAATCCTATATTCCAATAACCACTTTGTTCTGTTAAACACTCACCTAAAGTTAATACATTTCCACCTAAGTTAATAATACCTTGATACACTTGATTTTCGAGTAAAACCAATTTGACAATATCAGCAATATACCCTTTAGCAATTGCACCTAAATCAATTTCCATTCCAGTTTTTTTTAAAAAAACGGAATGTGTGTTTGTATCAAGTTCGACATTTTTAGGATCAATTAACAATAGTTGTTGTTTTATTAATTCAGCAGATGGTACTTGATAACCTTGGAAACCAATCTTCCAAAGCTTAACTAATGGGCCAATAGCAAAATTAAAGCAACTATTGAAATACAGACTGACTTTTTGAGCTTGTTCAATTAGGGAAAAAATAGGTCGACTCACTGTCACTGGGTGTTTACCCGCAGCTAAATTAATTGACATAACTTCTGAAAATAGCCGGTTAACAGTCAATTTATCCTCAAGCATTTTTATAATTTGAAAAACAGTGTGTGCAACGGCTTCATTTGGCTCTAAAAGCGTTAATGACACCGTTGTTCCCATTAAAGTTTGAGAATATTCATATCTCGAACATACCATATTAAACAAGCTCAGCTAGTTGTAATAATTTAATTTTTAATATAATCAGCAGCCTTTTTACCTGCTTGTCTACCAAAAATAATGATATCAGCAACAGCATTGCCACCAATACGGTTAGCACCATGTACACCACCAACAACTTCGCCTGCGGCAAAGACTCCTTGGATGATATTTTTATTAGCACCTAGGACTTGTGTTTGGGTGTTGATTGTCACTCCCCCCATGGTATGGTGAACACCTGGTGCGATCTTTATTGCATAAAAAGGACCTTTTTCTATTGGATGACGTATACCTGTTGTTCGACCAAAATCCTTGTCTTGTTTGGTAATAGCAAACTGATTATAACGCTTTACAGTTTTAGTTAATGTATTAGTATCAATTGATAATTTTTGTGCTAATTCCTCAATTGTATTTGCTTGTGATACAAGTTCATTTGAAACATATTCTTCCACTGCTTTGTTTTCATTACGGACTTGCTGATCAAATAAGATATAAGCATAGTGCTCAGGTAATTTTATAATCTCAGCTGAAACTTTATCTCTTGTATCAAGTTCATTAACGAATCGTTGACCATTTTGTGATACAAGTATTGCGCCTCCACCTCGAATCGATTCAGATATTAAATAAGATGTTGTTTGTTCAACCGTTGGGTGGATTTGAATCTCTCCCATATCAACGGTTCCTGCACCAAGTTTTTCCAATAACATAATGCCTGAACCAGTAGCGCCTTTGTGATTAGTGGTGACAAAACCTTTAAGATCGGGTCGATATTTTTCAACCATTGTGGTATTGGCACTAAACCCACCAGTTGCAATAATAACTACTTTTGTTTTTATTACGTGATTTGAGCCATCTTCTTCTGAAACTTTAACACCAACCACTTTATTATTTTCTGTCATAATTTCAGTAACTACAGTATCAAGCATAACATCAATACCACGCTTATTGATGTTTTTAACTAGGCCACTAATTAAGAAACCACCTACTGCAGCACCACTTTCAGGACGGTGAGTTCGATCAATACTCATTCCACCAGTTGTTGTAATACCACTTAATTCAATTCCATTTTCATCTAACCAATCAATGGCATTTGGTGCATTTTCAACAAAATAATGTAATAAATCAGGGTTATTTTTATTTTTTCCGCCTGTCATCGTTTCGTTATAAAAGAGTTCTTTACTATCTGTAATACCTTTGAGTTTTTGGAATTTGGTTTCTGCCGCATTCATACCAGCTGAAGCTTTATTGGTATTACCGCCAATTACAGACATTTGTTCAACAATAACCACATTTGCACCAAGATCATGAGCTTGGATCGCAGCAGTAAGCCCTGCACCACCACTACCAACAACCACAACATCAAAAGATTGGTCATTAGGATCACCACCTTCCGCAAGAATCGCTTCTTTGTTAGATTTGGCTATTGCTTTGGTCACAGCTTTTTTGAAGGCTTCGCATTGAGTTGTTGCGCCAGAAATGGTATCAACATGAGGGCTATTTGAATCAATAATTCTATTTTTAATGATCGAAAAATTATCTAGAACGTTACTATCAAACTCTTTAGCATTTACCAATTCCATGTCTTTTATAAAGTCTTTAGCTAATTCCACATTAATGAGGAATTTGTAAGATTCGTCATTAACTTTTTCTTGATAATTTCCCGGTTTGAATTTTTTAATATTAAGATTCACATCACGAATTAAACTTTCAACGAGAGAAAAATGCCATAGAGGTTCTGGGATATTCAGATCTTCACGTTTATCACTATTGATAAATAGCTCTAGTTTTTCACCTTTCTTTATGCGACTAACCCAATCAGGATAAGCAATGCAAGCTCGACCAACCGCAACTAAATCATAGCCATTGTCGATGGCACTATCCAAATCACTTTGATTAACAACATTACCGACACCTACAACAGGAATTTTTGATAAAATTGGTGAACGCATCGCAACAAATTTTTTAATTAATGGAGTTGGATCTTGAGTATCAACAATCGACGATCTAAGCGTTGTTCCCATTGAGAAATGGACATAATCAAGCCCTTTTAGGGCCAATTTTTCAAGCAAATACATTGTGTCATCAAAACGAATGCCTGGGATTTCTAATTCTTCTGGAGAAAAGCGATAACCAACGATAAACTCTGGGGATGCATATTGTTTTGCCATACTATGAGTGATATCTAAGACGGCTAAAGGGAATTGAGTACGATTATCACGACTTCCCCCCCACTTATCATCTCGTTGATTTGAATTTGGTGAATAGAATTGCTGAATAAGGTAAGTATTGGCACCATGAATTTCAACACCATCAAATCCAGCTTGGATAGCGCGTCGCACTGCTTGGCCAAATTTATCGATCATTTCATCGACTTCATCAGCGCTTAGTGCAACTGGTGTTGCTGCACCAGGTCGTGGTGCTGCTATTGCACTTGGCCCCACAGGCGGTTGTCCACCAATTAATTTTGGCTCAACCATTCGCCCTCCATGGTAAACTTGAATTACTGCTTTGGAGCCTTTTCCTTTGATTGCCTTCGCAATCTTTGCTAATCCTTCAATTTTGTCATCACTATCTAAACCAATTGCACCAGGAAAAGCTAATCCTTTATTATCAACAAATCCACATTCAACAATAATTGTCCCTATTTCACCAGATCGTACACGATAATATTCAATTAGATCTTGAGTAACTGAACCATCATAAAAACCTGAACAAGTTGTCATTGGGGCCATTATTATACGATTTTTTAGTTCAACGCCATTAGGTAAAGTTATCGGACTAAAAATATGTTCATTTTTCATTTTTATATACCTACTCACTAGTATTTAAACTTTTTAATTATGATAACATTAACAATAGTTACTCTCCACATGGATTATCTACATTAATAACAACAAGTATCATTTTTTAGACAGAAATTTTTTTAGTGTTATTAAGCAATTATAAAATTATCACGATAAATAGGATAAGATCATGCTTATTTTGGGTATTTTAGAGAGATTATATTGTCGGATTTATGATTTAAAATCTAGAAAAAAATACTATAACCTTTTCATTTAGTTAAATATTTTTATGATTTTTATATTGAACTTTAATTTTATTCAGATAAAATGTGTACAAATTTGCACAATAGAGAATAACTTAATGTCTTTAATTCCAATTAGCAGTTCTGAATCTACCCCATCTTTCTACTCTCTATTGTTCCTATTTCTTAATCCTCCTTATGGAGGATTTTTTTTGGCTCTAAAACCTTATTCATTTTATTTTTATTACAACTTAATACCCAACTTCACTTTAAGAACATGCATGATCAGGAGATAGTATGGAATCTTTAACACCTTTTTATAATCCTTCTATAAGCTACGAAGATAATTATGCTCAAGGACCATTTGGGCTTTTTACACAATTAGATAAAGCTGAGCAAATCCCAACAAAATCTTCAAAATTTTTAAACCATGACGTTAATTTACCATTTGGTATACCGGCAGGTCCTTTATTGAATGCAAACTACATTAAAGCCGCATTTGCCTATGGATTTGATTTATGCGTATATAAAACAGTTCGAACCAAACTACATAAATGCCATCCATTACCGAATGTGTTATCAGTTCATCCTAAAGGTAAATTATCGTGTAATTTAGATACAGTATTAGCTGATACTGCTTACAATCAACCTCTATCAATTACCAACTCTTTTGGGGTTCCTTCTTTTTCTCCAGATATTTGGCAACCAGATATGGCTGATGCAGTAAAATCTGCAGGTCATGGGCAATCTGTAATTGGTAGTTTTCAGGGGACGCAAAGCAATGAAGCAATAGAAAACGATTATGCTTTAGCTGCAAAATTAGTTAGAGAAACCAATGCGCCTATTCTTGAAGCAAATTTAAGTTGCCCAAACGAAGGAGCAAGTAAACTACTTTGCTTTGATATAGATAAAGTCGAACGAATTGTTAACGCTATTAAAACAGCTGTTCCTGATCGCCCACTTATTTTAAAACTAGCCTATTTCCCTGATGATGAAAGGATCGTTTCTTTATTGACTCGTGTCGGTTCTATTATCGACGGCTTAAGTACAATTAACACACTGTCCGCTAAACCAGTTGATGCTAAAGGTAATCCTGCCTTAGGGGAAAATAGAAAAGAAGGCGGTGTCTGTGGAGATGCAATTCGTTGGGCTGGTTTAGATATGGTAAGTAGATTAGCTAAATATCGAAAAGAAATGGATCTAAAATTTGTTATTGTTGGTGTTGGTGGTGTTAGTTCTAGTGAGCATTATCGTCAGTTTATCGATAATGGCGCAGATGCGGTCATGAGTGCTACGGGTGCCATGTGGAACCCAATGCTTGCTATAGAAATTAAGAAAAATCTTAAATAAAATTATTTACAGTTAGGCTCACATTTGTTACAGGGTAACTTACCCTGTAATTTTTTACTGCCTATATACCCTACTGCATTCTTAATTTTTCCTAAAATAATAAAATAAAAAGTATTTACAATACAATTAAGGCCATTGCTAACATTTCAAACAAATTTATTTTTGTTGCTTTCTTTTTTATATATAAGTTTGATAGTAATGATTATCAGTAAAATAGCTATAAAGACGATCTGAGATATTGTTCAAAAAATAGGTCGTTAATAAATAAAAAAGCACTGTTGGTAGGAGCAGCACGAAAATACTAACTGTCCCCAATAAAAATAAAGTACTACCTATAATTATAAAAAGCCATTTTTTAAATATTATTAATATGTGACTTAGAAAGGTTTAAGTATTCAATTCAATACAGGTATGGCGATGTGGAATGGCAACACATTTTCAAACAAAAAAATTAAGGGGTAAGTGTTTTTTAAATTCAACGGGAGGCAAGTAGCCTAACGAAGAATGTAATCGTTTATGATTATACCAATAAGCATAAGCCGAAAAAGCGCGTTGTAACTCAGCCGTTGAGTTGAAACGTTGGCCTTTTACAAATTCCGTTTTAATTGTTTTAAATGTCGCTTCCGCTACCGCATTGTCATATGGACATCCTTTCTTGCTTAATGAATGCGTGATATTAAATGTCTTAAAACAATCCGCTAATAACCGATTATCAAACTCTTTACCGCGGTCTGAATGAAATAAATCTAATTTTGATAATGGTTGTTTAATTTGGCTTAATGCCGACATAACAAGCTCTGCTGTTTTATGTTGACCAACATGGTAACCGACAATTTGCCTATCGGATAAGTTCACTAAAACACATAAATAGTTCCAACGTTGCTTAACTTGAATATAGGTTAAATCCGCAACAACAATTTGTTTTTTATCACCTACATCAAATTGTCGTTGCAGGTGATTTTCTGTGGCGGTTTCATTCAC
>NZ_JAGGHR010000042.1:0-17238 GCF_024104075.1 Gilliamella sp.
GAAACGTATAGTTACCTGAAACTTTTTGACAAAAATTATCTTATAAAAAAATAAAAATGCCGTTAGTTTAAGCTAACGGCATTTTATTAAGTAAATAAATGACTTATTAACTATTTCTTCTTCGCTTTAGCATTTGGTAAATCAGTGACAGAGCCTTCATAAATTTCAGAGGCTAAGCCAATTGATTCATGCAATGTTGGGTGAGCATGGATAGTTAATGCAATATCTTCGGCATCACAGCCCATTTCGACAGCTAAGGTGATTTCACCTAGTAATTTACCGCCATTCACACCAACAACCGCACCACCTAGCAAGCGATTATCTGCTTTATTAAAGATGAGTTTTGTCATCCCTTCTGAACAATCCGATGCAATAGCGCGCCCTGAGGCAGCCCATGGGAAGATTGGTATTTTATAATCAACACCTTTTTCTAATGATGTGCATCTAGATTTAAAAGTACGAAGAAGGATGCAACAGGTAAGGTATGTTCAAATATTAAATTTTCATCAGCAAAAACATTCAGTTTTAACATATCAAATTCTGTTACCAACATCCAAATATTGTTTAATACTTTGTGAATCAAAATTCCAAACTATTTAATCAAAGGCAGAAAGATAGAACCGTGTTTTATGAATTTTATTTATAATAATTTCTATTACCAATGATTACTGAGTATTTTTAGGCTGTCAACAACCAACAATAGATAGGTTTATGTTGGTATTTCTTCTATCAATTAATCATATTCAATTTTATATCTGCCAATAACATCAAAAATATGATCATAAGTACTAAGAATTACGCGTTGCTTGCCTTTTTTATGAACTTCATCGACTAAATCAAAACTAGATTTTGAATATTTTTCATAAGGGTATTCATCTATTAGATAAATAGATAAGCTATCAATATCACTAAAAATAAATGTAACTTTAACTTCTGGAACATTTAAGATTTTTGGCTTACAGCCTGCTAGTGATAATGATGTATTGACCATCAAAGTGAATGGTATACATTCTAATTTAACGTCAGATAATATCAATGCATTTCGTGCATAAATAATGCCGTATTTTGTTTGTATTTCCTGTGTGTTCATATTAACCTCATTTTTTCAATTTATTTTGATTGGTATTGTTTTTCTGAAAAATCTTTTTATATATTTACAGACAAATTTATCTGCGATAAATCATCTGAATAAAATCCTAAGTATTCTAATCTTTTTAATAATATAAAGACACCTGTTAATAACCAATACTAGGGTATTGACGTTTACCAAAGTTATCAAAGATATATAACTTATTTATCTCTCGTTTTCATTAAGATCAACACTTAGTTATTTAATTCATTTTTTACTGAAACGTATAGTTACCTGAAACTTTTTGACAAAAATTATCTTATAAAAAAATAAAAATGCCGTTAGTTTAAGCTAACAGCATTTTATTAAGTAAATAAGGATGCAACAGGAAAGGCGTGTTCAAATATTAAATTTTGATCAGCAAAAACATTCAGTTTTAACATATCAAACTCTGTTACCAACATCCAAATATTGTTTAATACTTTGTGAATCAAAATTCCAAGCTATTTAATCAAAGGCTGAAAGATAGAACCGTGTTTTATGAATTTTATTTAGAATAATTTCTATTACCAATACTTACTGAGTATTTTTAGGCTGTCAACAACCAACAATAGATAGGTTTATGTTGGTATTTCTTCTATCAATTAATCATATTCAATTTTATATCTGCCAATAACATCAAAAATATGATCATAAGTACTAAGAATTACGCGTTGCTTGCCTTTTTTATGAACTTCATCGACTAAATCAAAACTAGATTTTGAATATTTTTCATAAGGGTATTCATCTATTAGATAAATAGATAAGCTATCAATATCACTAAAAATAAATGTAACTTTAACTTCTGGAACATTTAAGATTTTTGGCTTACAGCCTGCTAGTGATAATGATGTATTGACCATCAAAGTGAATGGTATACATTCTAATTTAACGTCAGATAATATCAATGCATTTCGTGCATAAATAATGCCGTATTTTGTTTGTATTTCCTGTGTGTTCATATTAACCTCATTTTTTCAATTTATTTTGATTGGTATCGTTTTTTTGAAAAATCTCTTAATATACTTACAGACAAATTTATCTTAGATAAATCATCTAAATCATCTGAATAAAATCCTAAGTATTGTAATCTTTTTAATAATATAAAGACACCTGTTAATAACCAATACTAGGGTATTGACGTTTACCAAAGTTATCAAAGATATATAACTTATTTATCTCTCGTTTTCATTAAGATCAACACTTAGTTATTTGATTCATTTTTTACTGAAACGTATAGTTACCTGAAACTTTTTGACAAAAATTATCTTATAAAAAAATAAAAATGCCGTTAGTTTAAGCTAACGGCATTTTATTAAGTAAATAAATGACTTATTAACTACTTCTTCTTCGCTTTAGCATTTGGTAAATCAGTGACAGAGCCTTCATAAATTTCAGAGGCTAAGCCAATTGATTCATGCAATGTTGGGTGAGCATGAATTGTTAATGCGATATCTTCGGCATCACAACCCATTTCGACAGCTAAGGTGATTTCACCAAGTAATTCACCACCATTTGCACCAACAACCGCACCACCTAATAGGCGATTATCTGCTTTATTGAAGATCAGTTTTGTCATCCCTTCAGAGCAATCAGAAGCAATAGCTCGTCCTGAAGCTGCCCATGGGAAGATTGATACTTCATAATCAATACCTTTTTCTTTCGCTTCTTTTTCAGTTAAACCAACCCAAGCAACTTCAGGTTCAGTATAAGCGATAGAAGGAATGGTTTTTGGATCAAAGAAGTGTTTTTTACCTGCAATTACTTCTGCTGCCACATGACCTTCGTGTACGCCTTTGTGCGCAAGCATTGGTTGACCAACAATATCTCCAATTGCATAGATATGCGGAACATTGGTACGCATCTGTTTATCGACTTCGATAAATCCGCGATCGGTAACATTAACGCCTGCTTTTTCCGCACTAATTAATTTACCATTTGGTGTACGACCAATAGCCACTAATACCGCATCATAAGTATGAGTTTCGGTGCTGCCGTCTTTCTTTTCCATGGTAACATAAATTGCATCATGTTTTGCTTCAACGGTAGTAACTTTAGTTTCCAATCGTAAAGTGAATTTCTTTTGGATCTGCTTAGTAAAGACTTTAATTACATCTTTATCAGCAGCCGGAATCACTTGATCAAACATTTCAACTACATCGACTTCTGAACCAAGTGCATGGTATACAGTCCCCATTTCAAGACCTATAATTCCGCCACCCATTAATAATAATTTTTTAGGAATGGTGGTTAAGGCTAAGGCATCTGTAGAATCCCAAATACGAGGATCATCATGTGGAATAAAAGGCAACTTGATTGGACGAGAGCCCGCTGCAATAATTGCATTATTAAAGGTGATCTTAGTGATTCCTTTTGATGAAGTTACCTCCATTGTATGACTACCAGTAAACTGTGCTTCACCTTGAATCACATTGACTTTGCGCATTTTGGCCATACCAGCTAGTCCATTAGTCAGTTGACTAATAACTTTTTCTTTCCAGCCACGCACTTTGTCTAATTCAAGTCTAGGTGTACCAAAATGGATACCATGTTCGGTTAATGATTTTGCTTCATCCATTACTTTAGCAACATGAAGTAATGCTTTTGATGGAATACAGCCTACATTTAAACAAACACCACCAAGTGTTGAATAACGTTCAACAAGGGTAACTTCTAGTCCAAGGTCGGCAGCACGGAACGCAGCGGAATAACCCGCTGGTCCTGCTCCTAAAACCACAACTTGTGTTTTAACATCTTGACTCATAATTTGATCTCCTTAATTACATCACTAAACGACGTAAGTCGGATAAGACGTTGACAATATGGCTTAAGAAGCGTGCACCATCAGCACCATCAATAACTCGGTGATCGAATGATAATGATAATGGCAACATTAGCCGTGGTGTAAACTCTTTGCCATTCCAAACTGGTTTCATGCTAGAGCGAGATACACCTAAAATACCAACTTCTGGCGCATTAACAATTGGTGTAAACGAGGTTGTACCAATGCCACCAAGGCTAGAAATAGTGAAACATCCACCTTGCATATCGCTACCTGTCAATTTACCTTCACGTGCCTTTTTAGAAATTGCCGCAAGCTCACGAGAAAGTTCAACAATACCCTTTTTATCAACATCTTTAAATACTGGTACTACAAGACCATTTGGTGTATCGACAGCAACGCCAATATTAATGTATTTTTTGATAATTAAGGTTTGGGCATCTTCAGATAATGAGCTATTAAAGCGTGGATACGCTGTTAATGCACTTGCTACCGCTTTCATGATAAACACAAGTGGCGTGATCTTAAGATCAAGTTTTTTCTTTTCTGCTTCTGCATTTTGTTGCTTACGGAATGCTTCTAAATCAGTAATATCTGTTTCATCAAATTCTGTCACATGCGGAATCATTACCCAGTTACGGTGTAAATTTGCACCTGATACTTTTTGAATTTTAGTTAATGGTAAACTTTCAACTTCACCAAATTTGCTAAAATCAACTTTAGGCCATGGTAATAGACCAGGTAATGCACCACCTGTAGCGCCACTTTCAATTTGTTTAACAGCATTTTTTACGTAAGTTTGAATGTCTTCACGTAAAATACGGTTTTTAGGACCTGTAGCAGTAACTTTTGCTAAATTTACCCCAAATTCACGTGCTAAACGACGTACAGATGGTGTTGCATGAGCATAAGCATCGTTTTCAACAAACTCATTGCTTGATGAAGCAGGCGCTGATTTTGCAGCAACTGGTGCTGGCGTTGGCTCAGGTGCTGCTTTTTCAGCAACAGGCGCTGCGGCAGCTGGAGCTGCTTGAGTAACTGGAGCTGCACTAGATGTGGTTTCAAATTCCATGATTTTGGAACCTGTTTTCACTTTATCACCCACTTTTATCGTGATACTTTTAACCGTACCAGCAATGGTTGCTGGTACTTCCATTGAGGCTTTATCACCCTCAACGGTAATTAATGAATCATCAACAGATATAGTATCGCCTACTTTTACCAAAATTTCCGTTACTTCGACTTCATCACCACCAATATCTGGAACTTTTACATCTACAATTTGGCTAGTTGCAGTTGGCGTTACTTCAACTTTTGGTGCTTCTTGTGCTGTAGCTGTAGCTGGAGCTGGAGCTGGAGCTGGAGCTGGAGCAGCAGTTTCGCCACCTTGCCCATCAAAGACCATAATGTCAACACCTGTTTTGACTTTATCGCCAATTTTTACAGAAATAGATTTAACAATACCAGCCTGTGGTGCAGGGATTTCCATTGATGCTTTATCACCTTCAACTGTCATAATTGACTGATCAGCTTCAACTTTATCACCTATTTTAACCAGAATTTCGGTTACTTCTACTTCGTCACCACCGATATCAGGTAATTTGATTTGAATACTCATTATAATAACCTCTTATGCAATTCGTGGATTAAGTTTATCGGCATTGATTTCGAATTTTTTGATCGCATCTTCAACAACACTAACTTCAATATCGCCACGTTTAGCAAGTTCACCCAATGCTGCAACCACAACATAAGATGCATCGACTTCAAAGTGATGACGTAAATTTTCACGGCTATCACTGCGACCGAAACCGTCAGTACCGAGTACTCGATAACTTTCAGCAGGTACAAATCCACGAATTTGCTCAGCAAACAATTTCATATAATCAGTTGAAACCACCGCTGGATTGTTATTCATAATTTGTGCAACATAAGGCACTTTTGGTGTTTCACTTGGATGCAACATATTATATCGTTCACAATCTTGACCATCACGAGCCAGTTCAGTAAATGATGTTACGCTATAAACTTCTGAGCTAATACCATAATTTTTAGCTAAGATTTCAGCCGCTTCACGAACATGACGTAAAATAGAGCCTGAACCTAGTAACTGAACAGTCGGTTTGCCTTTTTGACCCTCAACGGTATCTAATTTATAAATACCTCGTCGAATGCCCTCTTCTGCACCTTCTGGCATTGCTGGTTGTGCGTAGTTTTCATTGAGAGTTGTAATGTAGTAGTAAACGTTTTCTTGCTCACCATACATGCGACGTAAACCGTCTTGCATGATTACTGCAACTTCATAAGCATAAGCAGGATCATATGATATACAGTTAGGGATGGTTAATGCTTGAATGTGACTGTGACCATCTTGGTGTTGTAGACCTTCACCATTTAGCGTTGTACGACCAGAGGTTCCACCAATCATAAATCCACGTGCTTGTTGATCACCTGCTGCCCACATTAGATCACCAATACGTTGGAATCCAAACATTGAATAGTAAATGTAGAATGGAATCATTGGAAAATCATTTGTGCTATATGAAGTGGCCGCAGCAATCCAAGAAGCCGTTGCACCACATTCATTAATTCCTTCTTGAAGAATTTGACCTTTCTCATCTTCACGATAATAAGCCACTTGTTCTTTATCTTGTGGTGTATATTGTTGACCGTGTGGATTATAAATACCAATTTGACGGAATAAACCTTCCATACCAAAAGTACGTGCTTCATCAGCTAGAATAGGTACTAGACGTGGAGCAAGTTCTTTATCCTTAAGCATAATATTAAGCGCACGGACAAATGCTATAGTGGTTGATATTTCTTTCGATTGAGCTTCAAGTAATGACGCAAATTCACTTAATGGAGGAATTGAAACAGTTCCCGAAAAATGAGTTAATCTAGATGGCACATAACCATGTAACGCTTCACGACGCTCATGAATGTATTTGTATTCTGGCGTGTGTTCCTCAAATTTGATGTATGGTAATTTTTCAAGTGCTTCATCTGTCACTGGAATATTGAAGAAATCGCGAACATGTCGCACGCCATCCATATTCATTTTTTTCACTTGGTGAGCGATATTTTTTGCTTCAGCAGCAGCCCCCATACCATAACCTTTTATGGTGTGAGCAAGAATAACAGTTGGGCGATCTTTAGTTTCTTTTGCTCGTTGGAATGCTGCAAACATTTTAGCAGGATCTTGACCACCACGATTTAATCTAAAGATTTCTTCGTCAGACATGTCTTTAACTAATTCAGCAGTTTCAGGGTATTTACCAAAGAAATGCTCGCGAACATAAGCACCGTCTTTTGATTTTAATGTTTGATAATCCCCATCAAGTGTTTCATTCATTAGTCGAATTAACTTACCTGATTTATCTTTTTGGAGAAGTTTATCCCAACGGTCACCCCAAAGAACTTTAATTACGTTCCAACCAGCACCAGCAAATACACCTTCTAGTTCATTGATAATTTTGCCATTACCCGTTACTGGACCATCTAAACGTTGTAAATTACAGTTGATAACAAAAACTAAATTATCTAGTTTTTCTCGTGTTGCAACGGTAATTGCACCTTTTGATTCTGGTTCATCCATCTCACCATCACCTAAGAAAGCATAGACAGTTTGTTCAGAAGTATCTTTCAACCCACGATTTTCTAAATATTTTAAGAAACGTGCTTGATAAATGGCATTAACAGGACCAAGTCCCATCGATACTGTTGGAAATTGCCAAAATTCTGGAAGCAATTTAGGATGAGGGTATGATGGTAAACCTTTACCATGAACTTCTTGACGGAAATTATCTAATTGCTCTTCGGTTAAACGTCCTTCAATAAAGGCTCGAGAGTAAATACCTGGTGAGATGTGCCCTTGGAAGTAAATTAAATCACCGCCATCTTTTTCATTACGAGCACGGAAAAAGTGGTTAAAACAGACTTCATAAAAAGTAGCTGCAGATTGGAACGATGCCATATGACCACCAAGCTCTAAATCTTTCTTTGAAGCTCGTAACACCATCATAATTGCATTCCAACGGACAATTGAACGAATACGTCTTTCTATTTCCCAATCGCCAGGATAAGCAGGTTGCTCTTCTACTGGAATAGTATTGACATAATTACTTGTTGAAGATCCAAAAAGTACTGGAACACCCCCATCTCTCGCCTTATTAACTATTTGTTCAATAATATACTGTGCACGTTCGATTCCTTCTTCTCGAATAATAGACTCAACACTTTTGAGCCAATCTTGTGTTTCAATGGGATCGACATCATTCATTTGCATGTCCGACATATAAAAACCTCTTTTTTTGTTTAGAAAAATGCATTATTTGCTATTCTCAATTACATTAAAAAACGTAATAAAAGAAAGCTTAAACTCTGCATTACGGAGCTTCATTAATATCAGTCTGCCATTTAAAAAAAAAAAGTAAAGCAAACTGCCGCTTTGAAAAGAATGTTAATTCCTATCAAATTAATCAACTATTTCAATACTAATAATAAAATAAATGGTATTTATCTGATAAATAACTAAATTTTACTTAATAATAAATTTAAATATTATTCCTAACAGCTATGCTTAGAATAACTACAAGTTGTCAAGTTATTACAAAATCTGTTATATACTTGTAAAAATTTCGATAATATTACTTGAAGACAACAGAAAAAACTATGATCATTAATAATGTCATAATCAAAGACTTAAAAATTAAACCATATGTGTATACCTATCAAGCTATGCATGACTTTACCAAACAACGCAATGAGCATTCTCTTGATGAAATCTGGTTAGTCGAGCATGAACCGGTATTTACCCAAGGTAAAGTTGGTAAAGCAGAACATTTATTAAATCAGACAAATATCCCTGTTATTCAGACCGATCGCGGTGGTCAAATTACTTACCATGCTCCAGGTCAACAAATCATGTATATTTTATTTGATTTAAAAAGACTTAAGATAGGTATCCGAGATGTAGTTAGTTATTTAGAAAATAGTGTCATTCAAACATTGCTCCATTATGG
Source organism: Gilliamella sp. (assembly GCF_024104075.1). NCBI lineage: Bacteria > Pseudomonadati > Pseudomonadota > Gammaproteobacteria > Orbales > Orbaceae > Gilliamella > Gilliamella sp. Next base: position 8,915 of record NZ_JAGGHR010000042.1, read on the forward strand.
TATTATAGCTAATGCAAAGTCTGATGCACCAGGAGTATATATTAACGAAAAGAAAATTTGTTCACTTGGTTTGCATATCAGTCGTGGCTGCACTTTACATGGACTTGCATTTAATGTTGATATGGATCTTTCCCCTTTTAATAACATTAACCCTTGTGGCTACGCTGGATTACAAATGACGCAACTAAAAGAATATGTCTCTCAAATTGACCGTAAAGAGATAAAACAACTATTAACTAATAATTTTATTAAGCAGTTACCTCAAAGATAAGATACCAATTATGCAAAATAATGAAACAATAATCAGAAGTTCGAAATATCGTGATGCCGAAAAGACGCGCTTAATTCCAACTGTAACATTAGAAGATGTCGCACCGCTAAAAAAACCTGAATGGATGCGAATTAAATTATCTGCTCACTCTGATAATATAGCACATATTAAAAACACAATGCGCAAACATGGATTACATTCAGTCTGTGAAGAAGCATCTTGCCCTAATTTAGCTGAATGTTTTAATCATGGCACGGCTACTTTTATGATTTTGGGCGATATTTGTACCCGCCGTTGCCCATTTTGTGATGTAGCTCATGGTAGACCATTACCACCAGATAGTAAAGAACCCATTAAGCTAGCGCAAACCATTCAAGAAATGAAATTACGATATGTTGTTATTACCTCGGTTGATAGGGATGATTTAAAAGATGGTGGAGCTAGCCATTTTGCTAATTGTACTCGAGAAATCAGAGAATTAAACCCAAATATAAAGGTTGAAACATTAACACCTGATTTTCGTGGTTGTATTGATGAAGCAATTGATGTCTTAAGTGATAATCCACCTGATGTATTTAATCATAATTTAGAAAATATACCTCGCTTATATAAAAGGATTCGACCTGGTGCTAACTATGAAGGATCACTTAAATTACTGGCAACATTTAAAGAACGACATCCTGAAATTCCTACAAAATCTGGCTTAATGGTAGGACTTGGCGAAACAAATCAAGAATTAATTCAAGTGTTAAAAGATTTACGCAGCCATGGTGTTACTATGTTGACGCTTGGTCAATATTTACAACCAAGTAAATATCATTTACCCGTTGAACGTTATGTTTCACCACAAGAATTTGAAGAATTAAAGCAAACGGCATTAGACATGGGATTCACACATGCAGCTTGTGGACCATTTGTACGTTCATCTTATCATGCTGATTTACAAGCAATGGGCAAAGAGGTGAAGTAATCTTCACCCCTTTTTATAATTCTACTCAAAAGCTAAATCAATTATCCACAACCATAAAACGGCGATTTTCAGTAACGATTTGCAAAAAGATGGGTAAGCTAATTTTTTCTTCTTTTTGCAATTTACCATTAATATCATAAATTTTAGAACGACCAAAAGCATCTAAAACAACCGTTTTATCATCATAAAGTGCTGCTATAGTATTTTCATCACCAGCAACTAGCCATTGTCTAGGCTTTTGAGTAAATAGGTTTTTACCTTGACTGTATTGTTGAGGTGGCGTAGTAACATAAAATGCGTCTTGCATTAATGTAAGCATAATATCAGTTTGCGAAGTTGCTTCTGTTATTTGGGCACTTCCTTTATTTGGCCATGATATAATCAATGGTACTTTTAATGATTCTCTGTTAAAGTCGCTTCCTGCATTGCGTAACGCTACTTTTTTCACCTCGTCAATTTTAATATCATTCGAACCAGTAATAACAATAATCGTATCATCATAGGCATTAGATAATTTTAAATAGGCAATTAATGATTCAATGTATTGATCTAGCCTTTTAGCTTCTGATTGAAGATCAGATATCGTGATTTTTTTATTTTTACTTCCCAATGAATATTGGATTATAGAAAACAAAGGTGCATGATTAGCAAGGCTATTTTGTTCTTCATGCCAAGTCCTCCAGTTTTCTGTTATTTGTTTATTAGATTGTTTTTTAGGTTGTGGTATTGAAAAATTAGATAACAAAGCTGAACGATATAAAGGCTCAGCAAAACCATCTTCCGAAAATAGACCTAAGTTGTAGTGCTGTTTTGTAACGACATCAAGCAATACAGACGGTTTATGTCCAACAAGGATACTATTATAGTAGTTAGGATCTAATCCATAAAACAATGAAAAGTCATTTAAATAGGACTGATTACTTGCACCATAATGATTAGCAAAGAAAATATTATCTTGAGAAAATTCATTTAACCACGGCATATGTTGAGTTAATAAATTAGTATTCCACCCTTCAATAACAATCATTAACACATTATTTTTTATTGGCTTTTGATTATAAACAATATTTCCCAACGGATATTCAATTGCCATCGCAAAAGGATTCCCTTCTTGGGCAACACGATCACGATAATCATTTTCTTTAATAAAGCCATAGCGCTCAAGAAAATGGCGAGCAGTTAAAGGATAAGAAAGAGGTAGGCTTGAACGCTGCATAGTAATTGGTCGATAAAAATTAGCATCAGCCCAAATATGAATCAAATGTGAGGCAACAAAACAAAGAATAAAAAGAATTACTACAGGCTTTGCATAGCGTTTACGTTTACTTAAGCTACGTAATTTTTTCCAGCTCCATACCGAAAATAAAATTTCAATCAACAAAATAAACGGAATAGCAATAAATACCGTACTTAAATAAGTGACTTTTTGCGATGAAAATAATTGCCAAATAGACAAATTAAGGTGCATTCTAAAATGCGAAAAAACTTCAATATCAATAATTAGTAATGAAAGACCTACTGTTGCAAAAACCGTTGCAATTATCCTTTGCCATCGAGATGAATGAATGAAAAAACTTAACGGAAAAAGCAGAATCAAATAAGCAATAAAGGTCAAATAGCTGAAATGTCCGATTGCACTAATAATTGCATAAAATCGCCCCATAAAAGTACGAGGCCAATCTGCAATAAATAAATATTGACTACCTAGTAAAATTACAACAAAAATATTAAACAACGTAAACCAATGCCCCCAACTAACAATTTGTGAGGCACGATAGTCTTTGAAGTAAGTATTTTTGATTTTGAGCATATTAAGTCGTTGCTAATGGTGATTATTAAGATGAATAAACAATAAATTATGTTTTAGTTTACCTGATTTTAAAAAATCTTTCTGTAAATTTTTTATTTGCTACCATAAAGATTTTGGTAATCTGTTGGCGATACATCGGATACTTGTTATAATTTCAAAATGAAATAAGTTAACAAAAAGATAAAAACTTTGGCAATTAAACAACTCAACGCAAAACAGATCCAGCCTGATTTATCCTATATTTCTGAACTTAGAAACAAAACTAATAATTCAATATCATTAGCATCAGAAAAATCAGAACATTTACTCATGTGGCAACCACGTGTGGCCTCAGCCTTAGCACTGTTATGCCCACCCAAAAGAGTATGTTATAGCCCACGTTTTATGTTGCTTAAAGCACCTGAAAGCGAGCTTTTTTTTGATTTACTAAGACAAGCCATTAAATCTGATTTATATTCACCTTCATTAGGCTATAGTTATTTTTTTAGCGAAAGTAAAATTACGCTGGCCAATGCAAAGAGCAAACAAGATAATTTTGCAGCTCAAGACAATTGTTTATTTGCATCTTCTGTTGATAGTGAAAAACTATTTGGTTGTGTTAGACAACCTGAAAATAGCCCTATAAAATTACAAGCTGGACTTGTTCATCGTGCTAATGGCGGCATTTTAATTTTAGGCCTTCGCTCACTACTTAGCCAACCATTGTTATGGTCTAAACTAAAACAAATTGTAATAAAGCAAGAGTTTGAATGGGTTTCAGCTGACGAATCTCATCCTTTACCTTTGTCCATTCCTCCTATGCCACTTGATTTACGAATCATTTTAGTTGGAGATAGATTAAGTTTAGCAGAATTACAAGATTTTGAACCTGAATTTTATTCAACTTCTATTTATACTGAATTTGAAAATGAATTGCAGGTCAAATCACCAGAACAAATCGAACAATGGATTAATTATTTAAATTTTATTGCGAACAAACAACAATTACCCAATATTGATACCTTAGCTTTTGCAAAAATTTACAAAGAAGCAACGCGCTATACTGGTGATCAACATTACCTCCCTCTTTCAGTAGATTGGATTAATTCGCTATTAGTTAATGCTACACACTTTATGCAAAATAATGTAATCGATGAATCAGCCATCACTTCTGCTATAAAGCAAAAATCATGGCATGAAAATTATTTGCAAGAAAGGCTACATGAGGAGATATTTAGTAATCAAATAATGATTAATACTAAAGAGCAAGTTGTTGGACAAATAAACGGCTTATCAGTAATTGAATACCCTGGGTATCCAAAAGCGATTGGTGAACCCACTCGTATAAGTTGTCTTATTCATTTTGGTGATGGAGAGATAATTGATATAGAACGCAAAACAGAATTAGCTGGTAATATTCACTCAAAAGGAATGATGATAATGCAGGCATTTATTATGTCTGAATTTGCTATCAATCATCAATTACCTTTTTCAACTTCTTTAGTGTTTGAACAATCTTACAGTGAAATTGATGGTGACAGCGCTTCACTTGCAGGGCTTTGTGCAATCATTAGCGCTTTATCACAGCAACCTATTGATCAGCAATTGGCTGTTACTGGTTCAGTAGATCAATTTGGTCATGTCCAATCAATTGGTGGAGTGAACGAAAAAATTGAAGGATTTTTTGCTGTTTGTAAACAACAAGGTTTAACTGGACAACAAGGCGTAATTATTCCAGCCACTAATCAACGCCATTTAAGTTTAAATGATGATGTTATTGAAGCAATCGATCAAGGAAAGTTTTCAATATGGTCTGTTGAACATGTTGCTGATGCGCTTTACCTACTAACAGGTATTCCTTATAAAGATAAAGATAGCATTAATCTTTACCAATTGATTCATGCACGTATGCAAGCAGTATTGTTGCAGGACAAAAAACAAGATAGTTGGTTAAGTAGATGGCAAAAATATTGCAAAAAGTAATAATACCAAATAAACTTTGGTTCAAAATTTTATTAATTACGAAATAGAAAAAGAAAGTTAGCTAACTTTCAATTTTTCAAAGCATGTTTTAATTTACATTAAATAAAAGGTTTTTTTATGACATTTGAACGTAAATCATCGTACGATAAAGCAGATCTGATTAAATCAGGCAATAATGAATTATTTGGTCATGATGGACCACCATTACCATCTGATTTAATGTTAATGATGGATCGTATTATCGAAATGAATGAAAACGGTGGCAACTTTGGCAAAGGTTTTGTTGAAGCTGAACTTGATATTAATCCCAATTTATGGTTTTTTAAATGTCATTTTAAAAACGATCCAGTTATGCCTGGTTGCCTAGGACTTGATGCTATGTGGCAATTAGTTGGATTTTATTTAGGTTGGATTGGTGGTAAAGGGAAAGGCCGCGCTTTAGGTGTTGGTGAGGTAAAATTTACTGGCCAAGTACTACCAACCAATAAAAAAGTAACCTATAAAATCCATTTCAAACGTGTTATTAATCGCAAATTAATTATGGGTATCGGTGATGGTGAAGTTTTTGTTGATGGTAAGCTTATTTATCAAGCATCTGATTTAAAAGTAGGTCTATTCCAAGATACCAACGCTTTTTAATTTAAAGCTACTCATTCTGTCAGCCTTATTAAATACAAATAAGGTTGACATCATCTCTTTTTTATTAAATCCATATTTAGTTATAGCATGAATAATCATGTATAATGCTACAAATTTTTATACTTTTTTATTTATAATGAATCGTTTAAAACCTTTATTAATTTGTATTATTTTATTTTTTTTATCAAACACACTAGTTTATGCTGATTTCAATGGTAAAGTTGTCAAAGTAATTGATGGCGATACAGTTGATATCTTAACTATCAAAAAACAAAAAATCCGTGTTCGTTTGCTTGATATCGATGCGCCTGAAAGTAAACAAGCCTATGGTAATGTATCACGGAAATATTTAGCTTCACTCATTGCTGGTAAAAATGTTTTTGTTAAAGAAAACAAAAAAGATATCTATAAAAGAACCTTAGGTACTATTTTTTTAAATAAAGTTAATATCAATGCCAAAATGGTCGAAAAAGGTTATGCTTGGGCATACCGTTATAAAGGAGTAGCTAATAACAAAATGATGGTAAAATTAGAGACTAGAGCAAAACAAAATAAAAAAGGACTATGGAAAGATAAACATCCAATAGCTCCTTGGGATTTTCGACATAATAACAAATAAGGCGCCTTATAAAACACCTATTTTTTTAGGGGGAGTGAAGCTTCAACATGTCAATGTGAACCAATAACTAGTTTACAGTCCACTTTTTGGTTATCGGCTGGTAGTGCAGAAATTTATTGTTTATTATATTCTAAGCTTTGTTTGATTATGTCAGTTTGTTATTTAATTGCTAAATCATCAGGGCTAGTTTTGAGTAAAGTATCAATTTTATAAAAACTTTTTACAAACTTCAGATAAATCAGTCATAGTTACTGAAAAAATGCCTAAAGGCGCCATAAAAATACTAATTTTTATCCTTTATTACATTTCATTGATAATCTATAAAAAATAATTTGAATATTATAAAATAGCTAGGATGTAGCGAAGAATTTTAGGATGGAAATATATAAATCTTACCAGCAAATGCTGATAAGATAATAAAAGACTTAGATTACACTAACATCAGCAGCAGAAGGGCCACGAGGGCTGTCTTGAATTGAAAATTCTACTTGTTGACCTTCACCTAATGTTTTGAATCCATCGCCAGAAATTGCAGAGAAATGTACAAATACATCTTTGCTACCATCAGCGGGGGAAATGAAACCAAAACCTTTACTTTCGTTGAACCATTTTACTTGACCAGTTTTCTTAGACATAATAATCTTCCTATAAATAAATTAACTTTAGCCCCTAAAGGGCTTATTCAAAAACATAAAACCTAGATTACTTATTAACACTAAGAAGAATATACCAAAGAAAACTAATCTCTAAGACATAGTAAACTACAAACTACATATATCGAAATGTTACAAAATAAATCCGCATGTCGTATGCTTGTTTCTATTTACTCATAATTAGTTTACTAATGCAAGCAATCTTTTTAAAAGATTACCTATTATATCAGTAAAAATAATTCATAACGCTAATTTAAAGATATAACATTATGAATTTTATAACATTAATCTTTTGCCATCATTTGAGATTTTTTTATCGTTGCTTCCACTGCATCAATAACTGCTGACCTAAATCCTTTGGCTTCAAGTATTTGCACACCTTCAATGGTTGTACCCGCAGGTGAGCAGACCATATCTTTTAACTCCCCTGGATGTTTACCTGTATCTAATAGTAGTTTTGCCGATCCCAAAACTGCTTGGGCAGCAAACTTGTAAGCTTGTTTTCTTGATAATCCGCCTTTAACCGCACCATCAGCTAATGCTTCAATAAACATAAACACAAAAGCGGGGGAAGATCCACTTGCGCCAATAACTGCGTCAATTAAATCTTCAGGAACAACTTCCGTTTCACCAATACAATTTAACAATTGTTGAACAATAGACAATTCTTCATCGGTAATTTCGGTATTAGGGGTAATTGAACACATAGCGGCATTAACAAGGGCTGGTGTGTTAGGCATAACTCGTATAATTTTTTGCTCATAACCCACGCATTTGGCAATTGTTTTAATGGTAACACCTGCCGCAATTGAAATAACGATGGTATTTTTCTTTAATTCTTTTTGAATATCAACAAGTACATCAACAATCACATTAGGCTTAACCGCAACAAAAACTATATCGGCTTCTCGAGCAACATCTCTTGCTGAATCAAGATTATTTATTGAATAAGTTTGATTAAGAACTTGACCTTTTTCTGGATGATGATCATAAACATAAATTTGGGTTCCCGGCACAATATTACTGCCCAAAATACCTTGCAATATGGCATTCCCCATGTTACCTAAACCAATAAAACCAATTTTTTGTTCCATTTATTTACCACCTTTTTAATATCAATGCTTTTTCACAATTATAGAATATTTTTTGATACAAAACCCACTTTTTAACAATATAGTTTATTGTTAATTATTTTTATAAATATTTTAAATCTAAGGTTAATTTCTATTAAAGTGTGTGCTCAATATTTGTTATACATTTTACTTTTTAAATAAGAAAAGTAGTATTTACTGGCATATTGCTTAAAAACTAATTAGCAACCACATTAGTTCTTAGTCTACATCAATGTGCATTTTATTGGTTATCTTGGCAAAAAATTTAGTTTTTTCTTGCCTAAATAA